>PWND01000275.1 GCA_003557965.1 Bacteroidales bacterium
GTGAATGTACTCTTCATTAGTTAATTCGTCAAAATTTCTGCCAAAGTAATGCCTTGATAAACTGTTTCTAAGGTCATTAATTCCGGCAGCAAGTTCATTTTGAACGGCAATATACATTTCGTAAGAAGTATTTCTGTCATTTTGCAAAGAAATAATTCCCCTTGACACTTCGACATGGCCGAGGTGTTCAATATATCGCTCTTCTTTTACAGGCATATTTGGGTCGTTAGTCGGATTTGAAATAAACTCACTGGTTCTGCTTCTCAGATTTCTGATATTTTCAATCTGGCCTTCAACCATAAGCCTGTCGAATTGGTCAACCAGAACGACCATTACGTTTCTTTCACGTACTTCCGGGCGTTCGGCATCAGGATCCACTGGTGGAGGTAGCACCCTCATGATTCCTGCATCTATATCCATTGTTGTAGTTACAAGGAAAAAGATGAGAAGCAAGAAGGCGATATCCGCCATTGATCCCGCGTTTATTTCTGGGCGCATTCTAGCCATAGAATAACTCCTTGTTTTTTTATTTGAATAATTTTGAAACTTCAGTATAAATAGCAGCTGCAAACCCTATCCCAACCAGTATAAACGTTGTTAATATACCGGTGCCAATCCATCTCGAAACAACCTCACCAACATTCTGCTCTTCATAAGGTTTGCCTGATGCGAATAAGTAAGCTATAAATACAACAATTAATAATATAGCCAAACCTATCAGAGTGCCTCTTGCTTTTCTAATATCTTTAACGAACTGAAAAACAGGGAAGGCAATAGAGGCAAATGCTGCAAGTATTATAAGTCCATAAGTAATATAAATACCAGCATGTATTAACCAACCTCTTATCGCAGATTCCTCATGGCCTTGATACGTTTGCATTTGAAAGTTGCCGAGCAGGGTGTTGATTTTTCTTCTCATTTCATGATGAAAATCAACATTATCCGGTTTAGCTTTCTTTTCTTCAACCACCTCTTTTTCAACGTCCTTTTCTGCAATAGTATCATTTTGCTCTGTCTGAGCTTTTTCTTCTTTTGTTTCTGCAAGAAGGTTAATGTTTAAGCCCAGGATAAGTACTGCTGCAACTATAATTGAAAGAAATACTTTTTTCATAATTAATTTTTATAAGTTTTGAATAAAATTCATTTTTTAATTATGTTATCAAGCAATTTAAAATACTTGACATTCATAGCCAGGGCTTATTTATTATGCTTAATAAGAATATCCATGAATGAAATTGTAGCATCTTCCATTGTATTTACAATTCCATCAATTTTAGATACAACATAATTATAAAAAATCTGAAGGATAACTGCAACAATAAGGCCAAATACGGTTGTTAGAAGTGCAACCTTAATACCATCAGCTACAATCGTTGGAGAAATGTCACCCGCTGCTGCAATAGCATCAAAAGCTCCAATCATACCAATTACCGTACCCATAAATCCAAGCATAGGGGCAATAGCGATAAATAGTGATATCCAGGTAAGATTCATTTCCAGACGTCCCATTAATACGCTACCATAGGATACAACAGATTTTTCAACTACATCCATTCCTTCGTCAACTCTGTCGAGCCCTTGATAATAAATGCTTGCAACAGGGCCGCGTGTATTTCTGCATATTTCTTTTGCAGCATCTACGCCGCCTGATTTAAGAGCTTCTTCCACATTCTTAAGAAGTTTTGCTGTGTTTGTAGTTGAAAGATTTAAGTAAATAATCCTTTCTATACAAAGGCCTAAGCCTATTATCAAACACAAAAGGATAATTCCCATAAATGCGGGACCACCTTCTACAAACTGTTCTTTTAAAATGTAGTGAAATGATAAATCCTCTTCGGCTTCATCAAAGTCCAGGGGGATATCACCGGGCGCAACTTCTTCTGCCTCGGCTTCTACTATAGTATCAGTTTGTTCAACCCCGGCTTCAGCCGCTTCTTCATGTTGATCAGCTTTTACAGTGGTGTTTAAACCAAATGTAACAAATGCTGCAATTGTTAATAAAACAAATAATTTTTTCATAGTGAATGTTTATAGGTTTTGATTAAAAATTTGTTTTTAAAAATGATTTTTATAATGATATTCCTACCACTGCGGAGAGAGAGGGATTCGAACCCTCGATACCCTTGTGAGGTATACACACTTTCCAGGCGTGCGCCTTCGACCACTCGGCCACCTCTCCCAAAAAACCATTTCGTAAAGATCGTTTTTCAGCTTGCTAAAGTACAAAAAAAATGACACAAATACTTATTTTGAATTTTTTTTAATTAATGTTTATTTAAAAAAAAGAATTTTTTAAAACATATTTGGGTTTTTAATGCATTTTAATAAACTTCTCAAATGTGATAACTAACTGTTTAAACTGCAGGAAATCACTATATTAAAATGTTTTTTTTAAATATCGCCTTTAACAACTGTAATAACAGTTTGCCCTACAGCTTTTAATGTTTCTTTACAAATAACATCCATGTTATCATCCATAGTATGCCATTGTTCAAAAAATCCATGCCCTTGTGTGGAATCGTAATGTATAATATTGATAGTTGGTATTCCTGTAATTACATTAATATAGTAATGGTCGTCAATAATATACCCTCCCATTTCTTTTTTAAAGTATTTTGAAAAACCTAACTTATGTGCTGTTTCCCATACTTTATTCACTATGCCGGGAGCATAATGATATGAGTATCTTTCGAATAAAAAACTGGCATCGGCTGCTCCTACCATATCAAGTAAAATTCCGTACCTTGCATAATAATTATCAACATGTGGATTACTCGACCAATATTGAGAACCCAGTGCCCAACTGTCGTTTGCCTGCCCACCATAAGATTGATGTTTGCCATAGTCTTCGGCATCAAAAAGAATAATATCAATGCCTGATGTGAAATCTGACTCACTTAATAATCGTGCAATCTCCAATAAAACCCCAACACCACTAGCTCCATCATTTGCTCCATCAATAGGCTTGTAATGATTGGCAGGATCAGGGTCGGCGTCTGCATAAGGCCTGGTATCCCAGTGAGCACACAAAAGTATTCTGTTTCTTCTGTCAGGGTTGAAACTTCCTATTATATTGCTTATATTTAGTATGGTTCCGTCATAAGCTCTGACTCTTGCCGGTTGAACATACACAGTGTCGGTGTAGCTGCCTAACTTAGCAATCAGCCAGTCTCCACAATCTCTGTGTGATTGCATATTAGGTACACGCGGCCCAAATGAAACCTGCTTTTCAATAAAATAATATGCTGAGTCTGCGTTGAATTCAGGAACAACAACGCCGGGCTTTTCTTGATTTTTTGACAAGTTTTTGTCTGCGTCATTATTATTAATGCCTGAACATGACAGCAATAACAATGATACACAGATTAGAAACAAAAAATTCAAGCTCAAGTTGTTTTTTATCATCCTGGTAATGTATTATATTATTATGTTTATTATTCCAAATTACATAAAAACTAATCAAATGGATTTTGTTTGTTATATGTTTCTTGAAAATATAAACAACAAAGTTAATAATTTCAGGTTTTAAAACCTTCGGATTGTAAAAATATCATTTAAACATAAAATGCCAAAATATTATCAAAGCATACATAAGCATAAAACCACAAAGCAATAGTAGCAAAACTTAAAATATCCCCGACTAAATATTTAAAAATAAATACAAATTGCATAAACAAATGTAATTATGTTAATATCTTGTTCGGCTAAATATGCTTTATGTCAAACTATTATGTGTTTTAAGAGGAAAATATCAGGTTTTTTTGCGGATAAACTTTGCAGTGTTGCTAAAAGTTTGTTACCTTAGTTGCTTTTAATAAATAGAAAAACACCATTAGTTGAATTAAAATGCGAATTAAGCATATTATTAAAAATTTTAAAGATATGTGCCGGATTTAGATATAATAATTTAAAACTATAAGCTATGCTGAAAAAAAAAGATGCAAATCCAAAGCCCTCCAAAAATAATTCTAAAGAAAACCTATCCGAAAGCAAGAAGAATCAAAAGCAGCTTTTAAAATTCAAAGATAAAGTATTGTTATATGAAAGAATGTTTTCAAAACTTGGAGCTTTTGTTTTTATTCTTGACTTGGTAAATTATCGGTTTAAATGGATTAGTGATTATCATAAAAAGCTACTGGGCCATAGGATTAGCTTAAAAACACACAGTTCCAAAGATTTGCTGGAGCTCTTTCATCCTGACGACAGGTGTATTTTAAATGAAATGAAAAGCTTTTTCTCAAAAAGAAAAACAGGTTCTTACTCATCTATTTACAGAATTAAGAAATTAAATGGTGAGTTTTGTTGGGTGTATACTAGTGCAAACCTCTACAAAAAAACAAATGACAATAAAACTATTGAAGTAATAGGCTATAGTATGGATTTTTCTGTTAGTATAGATTACAATAAGCATTTAAAGCAAGTTTTTAAAGAAAAACTTAAAACATCTAATGCAGAGATTGTTAGCAGAGTTTCAAAAAGAGAGTTGGAGGTTTTGAAGTACTTTGCAAACGGTTATAAAACCAAAGAAGTAGCCGAAGAATTAAACATAAGCTTTCATACAGTAAATAATCACAGGAAAAACATATTAAAGAAGCTGGAGTTGCGAAATTTGGCAGCAATGGTTAACTTTGCAGTTGAAAACAGTTTAGATTAAAAAACCATTGAGAATTAGCATTTGAAATTATTTTTTAAATGCATAAATGATTTCAAAACAATTTAATAACCATAATAGATACAGATGAAAATAGCTATTTCATTATTGGTAGTTACTTTTTGCTTCGCTGTTAATATAGAGGCACAGAGAGTTTACAGTGTGCAATATTCTCACCAAGCTGATGTTAAAGTATATGTTGCCGACTATAACCATCAGGCTGATCTAAGCGTTTATAAAGTTGATTATCGGCACCAGGCCGGCAAAAATGATGGCCGCTGGTATTTTACTGATTATTCGCATCAGGCTGATAAAAATATTTACTTCGTTGATTACAGGCATCAAGCCGATGTAATTATTTATTTTGTTAATTACAGACACCAGGCCGGTTGGAGAAACAATTCAAAAAAGCATTTGTTTTATTAAATTTTATGCAGAATTTAAAACTATATAAGCCTGCGTATCTCGTGTTGCTTTGTGTTTCGCATTGGTGTTGAATATCTACTTAATGTTTTTTTCAATCCAATTGGAAATATCAATAATAACCTCTTCACTTACATTGCCCATTTCGGAATACTCTTGCGGCGTTGACTTCCCTTTTCCATAAATAAAAAGATGATTTAACCCCGGATACCATTTAAACATAGCATTTTCTTTTTCATTAAGTGCTGAACGCAGGCCGTAAAATTCACGCATTGGTATCTGGTAGTCTCGTTCTCCCTGTAATACCAGGATAGGTTGTTTTAATTCTGCGGCAATTGAAACATGGTCATATTCTAGAACATCTTTCCAAAAACATGCGTTCCAAAGCACAAGTTCTCCCGGAGGTGTTTCTTTATCAAAGTCTCTATCTCTTATCCTTTGAAGTTTGCTTTTAATAAATTGCAAGTGAGAATCTATGTCTTCGGTTATCTCTTGTTGAGAAAACAGGTAATCATATTGATAATCGAGAACATCGTAAAGTTCACTGCTATTTGTACCCATTAATACAATCCCCGAAACTGAAGGGTTATCTCTTGCAATTCTTGGCGCAGCCATGCCACCTAAACTATGCCCAATAATAACAATCCTTTCATTATTAAGCTCATCTGTTTCTTTTACATGCTTAATTGCCGAATGCACATCCTTTTCAACTTTTTCTTTCAAAGTAAAACATTCCAGGTTAAGAGTATTAGCATGGTTTAAAGTTCTTTTGTCGTATCGTAAAACCGCTATACCATTACTTGCTAAACCCCATGCAATATCTCTGAACACTTTATTTGGGCCAATTGTTTCATCCATGTCATTTGGGCCTGAACCATGAACAAGTATAGCTACAGGAAAGTTTTCGCCCTTTACGGGCTTGGTAAGCTTAGCAGGCAATTTTATATCATCTGTTTCTATTGTATCATCAATCTCAACAAATAACGCTTTGTCAGCATAATCAGGTGGAGGGGTCATTTCTTCCGGAGCAGCCGGCTGATAAAAATACCCTGTAACTTCTCCCTCCTCATTAAAGAAAACTTTTAAAGCAAATATTTCATATTCAAACCTTAATACTTGTGTTATGCTATATTTTTCATCTGCTTCATAATAATCATAATCTCCGGGGCCTATATATTTGCCAAGTTGATTTTGAATTTCATTCCATATTGCTTCAATTTCATCAGAAGTTACTTTTTCCTGGAAACTATCATCTCCCATTTCAATTATTTTATCAAAATCTCCGGATTCTTTTAGTTCTAAAATATGTAAAGTTTTCCCATAAAAAATATTTTCCTGGCCTACTGCATTTTTAGAAAAAAACAAAACGAATATGCTTAATACAAAAGCTAATATGTTGCTGCTTTTTTTCATCTTATAAAGTTTTAAATGTTAACGCTCCATATAGACAAAACTTTTAATCAAAACTTTTATTTTGAAGAGTTTTGCTAATATGTAAAAATTGCTTTTTTCAATAAAAAAAAGTGATTTCGGCACAAAGATAATATATTAATACATAGCATAGTAAGGATATAATATATTAAAACAATAATATAGACTAACTTATGCAACATCCAGAGCGCTTTTTTATCTCCCGTATAATTACATAATAGCCTTTGATTTCCTTACCAGGTATTTGCCATAAAATGCTTTACCGGCAATTGTTGTGAATAAAATAAAGAATTCATTAAGCACAGGCATAATTGAGTTTTCTTGTCAAAATTATTTTTTTCAATTAGTTGAATAAAATTTTCCATGGCTTTGATTTTTTATATATTTTTATACTTTATTTGCTGTAATATTAAATTAAAATATTTTGAAAAATTACCTAATCAATCATCAATAACAAAAAACCATTTATTATGAAACAAGGAGATGAAAAAAAGCTATTAAGGATTTTTATCAGAGAAGACAGTGTTTACAATGATAAACCCTTATTTGTTGTTATTATTCAGAAAGCTAAAGAATTAAAGCTCGCCGGCGCTACTGTGTTAAGAGGCATTATGGGATATACAGTAGGGAATACTTCTGACGGCAATAAACCTATGCATCTTTCAGAAGAGTTGCACGTAGTAGTTGAAATTGTTGACAGCGAGGATAATCTTGAAAAAATTATGCCCTTTTTGGATGAGTCTATAACTGA
>PWND01000042.1 GCA_003557965.1 Bacteroidales bacterium
ATAGATAATCGGCTCTTCGTATTCAATGGCATCGTTAATCATCAGAAGCGACAAGGCTTTTCCTGCAATGCGGTTGCCCGAACCAATGAAGGTTTCAAGCTCAATTAGCGCTTCCTCCGGCAGATTTGTAAATGCAGGGTGTTTCTCATTATCCCACTTTTTCAGGAAAGCGTAAAATGAGAGGTAGTCATTATGAACAATAAGCTCATTTTCATTCAGATTGTAATTTTTTTCTATTGAGCTTAGTACTTCGAAGCCCTGCGTGTAATCACCCTCTGAAAATAAAAACTCGGCAAGCAGGTACTGGTAATTTATATCGTCAACTCCGGAAAGTATTGTTGTAATACCGGGAGCATTTTCCCAGCCCTTGTCTTCGTGGACAATGCTGCTGATAATCCGGTTCAGAGCCTTGTCGTGCTGTGTTTTATGGTAAGCTTTCTGAAACCTGAGCAGTTCCATTTCGCCGAAATAATGCAGCCCTTTATTTATCTGCTCGCGCATATATTCAGGCAGCGGGTCTTTCCTGTTGTCGAGCGCATTGTTGACTTCTTTCGATTTTGCAGCCTGCGGGTTTTCAACCAATACGTCGCGTATCATAACTTTGCTGAAGCCTTCCTCTTTGGCGCTCAAAGTGGTAAGCACTTTTTCTGACAGATAGGGTGAGGTTGACATAAGGTACTGATAATTTTGATAAGCATTGTGAGTAGTGGTCATTTCCACCAATTGAACCATAAACTCAGTGTTGCCATCGTCAACAAGCTTCTTAAGCTTATCCGAGGTTTCTTCGTATTGTATCCATGAGGATTCCATTCCGGCAAAAAGCCCAGACATTTCCACAATACTATCTCTTGCGGGGCAGGATGTTTCATAATCGTAAGGCTCCTCAATATACTCTATCAAATCAATAGTGTCTTCGCTATACACACTGGGATACACATTAGGTTCGCTGGCGATATTATGATGATGGTAGTAAATATAATAGCTCTCGTTCAAATAGTTATATACTAATATCGGACTGTCGTTCCCGAAGAGGTTGCCTGCCAGGGTTTCGTTGCATGGTTCACCTTCGGGCGGGTAACCTTGCATAGCTCTAATGCCTTCGTCTGTGACAAAAATATCATACTCGTTATTGCTAAAAACATGACATCTGAGCTCAAGACCTTCATAGGGTGAACTTCCTTTGTTTGTTCCTATTGCTTCAATGCCGATTTTAAACCCGTCAAAATTATTACGGTACAACTCTTTATATATTGAACCGGTATTATTTGCAATAATGCCGAAGCTGCCCCCAACAGGAAAACCATTGAATTCACTAATGAAATCATTGTTTTCAATCTCCAGGTTTTGGGCGTAATCAATGTATACCCCATAAGTGTCTTCACAATAAATGGTATTGCAATCATATTCATAGCCCGGTAATACAAAAAATTCGTTATCCTTGATACGTGCATTATCCATGCCATTAAAATAAATACCTCTGAATGAAGCAAAGTGGGAACTTGTGACTGTAAAACTGCGATTTGGCTTTGAAGATGTTGCATAAATTCCGTAAGGAGTAAGGTTTTCGAAGGTACAGTCTCTTACCTTAAAAGATGTAGAGTGGGCTCTTATGCCTTCACGTCCTGGCGGAAATGGTTCCGGTTCCGGTGGTTCGGGTCTTCCATCAATATCTCTGTTATCAACAAAATTGCAAGATTTAAATTCAACACCTCTGATGCCATCCATTTTCACATGCGGGTGCCTTAAAAAACCAAAAGGTGTATTATAGTTAGTTTTTAAACTGCAGTTTTCAAAAAAGGAGATATTATCTAATCTAACTTCTAATCCTCCTTCTTTGTGGATGTTCTCGTATGGATAAAAAACCACGTCTTTACGGTTGTTGCGAAAAACAGCATCGGTAGCCTCAATAATACCGCCGTTTAATCCAACACTGCATCCAAGACTCACGGCTACGTATGCATTTTCTATTAAAGCACCGTTCTTGAGGATAACAGCACCTTGATTTTCAAAGGTTTGTGGTTGTTTAGGTCTTCCAAAAACCCTGATACCATTCCATTCATCACCAAGATAACCGCTAATTGCGCCATTGTCAACTATCAGTTTACCACCGGGTCTTACCAAAATAACTCCTTCTTCACTTAAACTCATAGTGGAATTGTGGTTTTGCAGGAAAATACCACCGTCATTAATAACGAATTGACCGCCGTTAATAATGAATTCTACTTCAGTAGAAAAATCGCAATTGATTTCTACTTTGCCTGCTACGGTTATTGTACCGTCTTCGGCAATAGTTCCGCCGTTAATTACAAATATACCGCCGTCTTTAATATTTATCTTACCGTTGCCATGTATTATAAGCTCGGCACCCGGCTCAATTTTGAGCGTATCGCCGCTGTTAACGGTTAATGTTGCATTATCATTGATTTCAAAAACGCTGCCGCTTTCTAACAGTAAGGTTGATTTGTTCTTTAAAGTTACATTTGAGCCGCTTTCCATAATGAATTCAGAACCGTCTTCGCAGGTGAAAACCGTGGGCTTAGCGAAAAGACCCGATACAGGATCAAGATGTGTCTGATTGGGTGTTTTGCTTTGGTCTATCTTGATGGTCTTACCGTTTTTTAAAACAACTTTATCTTTCATAACAATATTACCAGCCCAGCGGACATTTTCTTTTACGTCGTAATCATCTAATCGCACTTTTATTTGTACCGTACCGTCGTCGGCATAATCCAGAACTTCAACAGACAAACCATGAAGGTAAATTGGAGTATGGGGATATTTTATTATTGAATCGGTATCAAAATCATGATATTGAAAATTTACAATTGGCAGATTAGTGCCCATGCCCACCTTCATGCCGGCACTGAAATCTATATCTGATAATAATGGTCCATATATATACACATTGTCTTCCATCCAAACATCATGAAACTCTCTACTTGTTATAATGCTATCAAGCACTGTATAATCCGGAGAACCATTAACTAAAGCAAAAAAATCATTCCTGATAGCTACGCTGTTATTAAATCCACTTAAAGGATTAGAGGTTGTTTTACTAAAGTTATATACTCTAGTTTCCCCCCACAATTCTGGAGGTGTTGGAGGATCTAATTCCGGCTGGTGGTCATAGTCCCAGTTACCGCTACTATGTATAATTCTTAAACCATTAGTATGTTGTGTGAAGGTAACTTTTTTATTCCTGCTATCTGACATTTTTTCAATAAACATAAGAAGCCCATCTGGTGGATCTGGCAAAGTTTCTCCTATACCATTTGTAACCCATCCGTCTCTTTCATCAAACACGGTCTTTCCTGTCCGGTTTTCCAACCATAGATATTGATATTGTTCATTTTGTCCTTTTGAATTTGGTATTCTTATTCTCACGGCATCACCGGTTTCAATAAAATCTCTAATCTCAAAAATACCGTCGGGTGGCAAATCGGTTATTGATTTAATATCACTATTTATTTGATTTTCTCCGGTAGTAAGTTCAATCCAGCCAAGATACCATCTTTCCCATGCATTGGCACTATGTATGGCTCTGACAGTGCCACTCATCATACCCCAGCCATTCGAAAAATAAAAATGATCTCCTATCGTCCCATTAGCACCGAAAGTGTGGGTTGCATCGTATAAAGTATGAGCAAACTCATGATAAAAGAGGCCACGATAACCTCCTGGACTACCAATAGTGGTATATCTATGTCTATGTCCATCGGCCACTGTAAAAATATAAGGGTTGCCTAACGAATCAGTAGTTTCAATTTCACGCTTAAGAACGCCAGCAATACCTCTATTGCCTTCTCTTAAATAGCTAAAAATTACATAATCTATTATGCCATCTGGATCACTATCACTATTATCCCACTCATAGTTGGGTTCATTTTCTCGATTATCATACTTGAACCAATTAAAATCATCATAAGTCGGATATTTAGCATTAATGGTGTCAAATACCGCGTTCATTATTTTACTACAATTAGTAATAGTATCATCGTATGGAACTGTAATTAGTTCAGGAAAAACATCGCCTGTAAAAAGGAAGGGTTCATCCTGATTGGAAATTGCTTTGTAAAATTTACTAACATTTAGCTTATTCCCAATATTATCAGGATTGGAATTAAAAATTGCATTATCCTCACCTTGTGCCCATTCAGGAATGTCATTATGGGTTGAATTCTGAAAACCCACAAAAATAACCAGACCATGTAAATTTCCTTTTGGTGTGTGTACTTTTCCAAAAGGAATTTAAATAGAATCTGGCTGGGAAATTCCCATTGTTGCGGTAAAAAATAAAAACAAAATAAATATAATTAATTTTTTCATAGCATAAAATATTTTAATTAATAATGATTATTTTATATGATCCTGTTTTACCCGCTTTATTTTGTGTTTTAATAAAATAAGTGCCATCAGGTACACCGGACAGTATAACGGAAGTTTGTAAAACAGGTGGGGCTATTTGCCTTTTATAAATCAGCTTTCCACAAATATTATAGATAAAAATTTTACCTTCAAATAAACTATTAAACTCTATTGTAAAAGAATTTCCATATACAGGATTTGGAAATGCAGTGATAATATTTTCCCTCTGTTCCAAATCTTCAACAAAGGTTGATATGTAATAACAAAGTGGCTGTGGATAATGCGGATCTTGGTAAAATGGATTTTGGGTGCTTTTATAAACTAAAGAATCATTTTCAAAATAGCACATTAAATAATTACCATAAGGAGGCCATCCGCGAATTGGATGAAAAGGATGAATAGTGTGATGAATAGTGTAAAATCCACTTTTAAGAATACCTGCATGGCTGCCAATGCCTTCAATCCATTTCTCTTGCAATGTGCCGTCAATTTCTCTCACAACAACCACCCTTCTTTTATCATCAAGTATTTCTTTAAAATAGATGTTATCTACTATTAATTTTAATTCATCAAAAGAACTACATCCAGAATCCCAATAGTCCTCGTTTCTGTTATGAATGTTAATCGTGTCTCCAATGTTTACATCGAAATCATAGATCATTCCTTCCTCAAAAGATGTATTCATGTAATAAATTTTCTTTTTTAATGTATCTTCCCGAATATATCCGTCAACATACCAATCGGTAGGTGATGAAGTCCAATCGGATATCATTACTTTTTTATATTCATTTCCATTGATAACAGTATCAGATTCAAACTTAACCCAGTAAGTATTAAAAAATTCCCATATATTATAACCACAGCTCCACATTTTATTTTCTTCAACCAAAGGATAGTAATGTTCCAGTATCATTGACACCTCTATTGTGATATCATCTTCAACTTCAACTTCGCCTTCATAAGTGAAATATTCTTCTTTTTTAACGGAATATTCGTATATGCCGGGATAAACATCTTCTATCACTGCCATACCGTCGTTGTCTGTCAAGTATTCTTCGCCATCGAATGTAACAGTGGCATTGACGATTGGATCTTCGGTTTCCGAATCTTTAACCATGAAGGTAACGGTATAGACTTCGGGCTCCATTTCAACTTCAACAGTAACATCCGCATCTACCACTTCAACCTCACCTTCAATGCTTACATAGCCTTCTTTTTCTACCATGTAATCATAAACGGAGGGATAAACATCTTCTATCACTGCCGTACCGTCGTTGTCTGTCATGTATTCTTCGTCATCGAATGTAATAGTGGCATTGGCGATCGGCTCTTTGGTTTCTGAATCTTCAACCATAAAGGTAACGGTATAGACTTCGGGCTCCATCTCCACCTCAACGGTAACATCCGCATCAATTACTTCAACTTCCCCTTCCACGGTGATGTAACCTTCTTTTTCTACCGTATAATCATAAACGGAGGGATAAACATCTTCTATCTCTGTTATACCGTCATTGTCTGTCATATATTCTTCGCCATCGAATGTAACGGTTGCATTGACGATCGGCTCTTCGGTTTTTGAATCCTCAACTATGAAGGTAACAGTATAAACCTCGGGTTCCATCTCCACCTCAACGGTAACATCCGCATCTACCACTTTAACCTCCCCTTCCACGGTAATATAGCCTTCCGCTTCCACTATGTATTCATAATTTCCAGGCAATATGTTGTAAAATATATAATCGCCGGGTTCGTTTGTTTTATCATCCAGGGTAACAACAGCATTATCAATGTCTTCACCTGTTTTTGCGTCTGTTATCTCAAATGTAACGGTGTAGGTTTCCGCTGGTTCAAATTCAACATATATAGCTTTATTCCAGTCACCATAAATGCCAAGTCCGTGAAGATAATCCCAAGGTTCAGGATATGTGCCCAATATACACAAGTCACCCTTTCCGGGATAATCAGAGTCTGCATCCAAGCCTGGAGGGAACCAGCCGCTACCAAAGTCGTCCCACTCAACACCGAAAACAAGTTCCTGGCTGGCATCAATAATGTGAGGGTTATCAAGTACAATCTCATGCCATGTATGTTCTTTCATTGGTAATGTCTGACTGACATATTCTGTCAGATTGTTGATATTAGGACCCTGCCAGATCTTGATCACACCATCGTTAGCCAAACTATATTGATATACCAGTATTTTCGTTAAATACCACCCATCATAATCAGAAAGATCGTTAGTATCAAATAGGATAGCAGAAGTCCACCATATCTGACCGGTTCCAACAGCATTCGCATTAACTCCATCATCCCACCTTAGCCATTCGCCATTGTTTTCACCGGTTAAAATAGCAGGACTGCCGGATGTAGCGGTTTTTTGCAGTTGTAGCTGCGTCAAGCCATGGGTTGAGAACAGAAAGAGCAGTATCAAGACGCTGGTGGCTAATTTTAAAAAATTGTATTTCTTCTTCATAACGTATAAAATTTTATATTAAAAAAATATGCATATTAAAAATATTGCATCAGAGTACACCTGAATTTAAGGTGTAAAGAGTAGTTCAAGAATTTCCCGCAAAGGTTTATGTGCAACCTGGCGGGGATTGTTTTGTGATTGTTTTTTACGTTTTATGTTTCATAGGCAATTTTTTTGTTATTAAAATATGTGTAAAGGTGGGTTCTGAGAATTTATATTTTAGCTTTGTTAAACATGCTAAGCATTTGAAAGAATAAGTTTTTATTAATACAAAATTGAGTCCACTCTAAAAAGTCCAAAAATATTATTTCCCGCAGATTTCGCTGATATGCGCAGATTATAAATTCCTGATAATCAATTAAATTTATCAGCGAAAATCTGCGACATCTGCGGGAA
>PWND01000291.1 GCA_003557965.1 Bacteroidales bacterium
CAATTTTATATCGTCGGATTGCCCTGCTATAGTATTTTATATAGAGCATTATCATCCTGAATTGGTTGAGAATCTTGCACCAATAGCCTCGCCGATGGTTGTTACGGCAAGGCTTGCAAAACACTTGTATGGTGAAGAAATCAGCACAGTATTTATAGGGCCGTGTATTGCAAAAAAGGCAGAATCAGATGAGGTTGATGAAGGCCTTACTTTCACCGAGCTTCGTGAGTTGTTGGAAAAACACAATATAACACCTGATAACACAAAACCATCAGCGTTTGATGGGCCTGCATCCGGAATGGGAGCTCTTTTCCCACTAAGCAGGGGCTTATTGCAAAATGTAAAAAAATCAGATAATGTTATTGAAGGAAATATAATTGTTGATTCGGGGAAAGCCAACTTTAAGGAAGCTATAAAGGAATTTGAAAATGGTGAAATTTCAGGATACAACCTTGAGCTTTTGTGCTGTGAAGGATGTATGATGGGGCCGGGGATGACCAACAGGAATCATTTCTATTTTAAATGGTCACAAATAAGCAAATACGTAAAAACAAAACTGCAGGATATTGATGAAAATGAGTGGCGGAATAATTTAGAAAAGTTTAAAGAGATTTCTTTGAGCCAGTCTTTTACACCAATGGACAGGCGGGAAAATACAGTTATTGAGGAGGAAATAGAAAGGGCTCTTAAAGAAATTGGGAAGAATGAAGAATCAGACCACTTAAACTGTGGTGCCTGCGGATACGACAAATGCTACGATCATGCAGTAGCAATTACTCAGGGCTATGCTGAAGATAAAATGTGCTTGCCACATACTATTGAAAAGCTTAGCCAATCTATTGAAGAGCTTAATGTAACAAATGAAAAGCTTAAAAGCACAAGGCTCGAATTAAAACACTCAGAGAAACTTGCCAATATGGGGCAAATTTCTGCGGGTATCGCTCATGAGCTTAACAATCCTCTTGGTGTAATAACCATGTACAGTAATATTATTTTAGATGAGCTTGAAAAAAATGACCCTAAAAAAGAAGATGCTAAGATAATTGCTGAGCAGGCTGACAGATGCAAGAATATTGTGGGTGGGTTGTTAAATTTTGCAAGGAAGAATAAAATAAAAGTCCAGGAAGTTGATATAGTTGAGTTTTTGCATAACAGCCTAAACTCAGTACTTATTCCTGACAATATTAAGGTTTCTATAGAATCAGGATTGGCAGAACCTTGGGTAATGTTAGACCCGGAACAAATGATGCAGGTTTTTACTAATCTTGAAAAAAATGCTATTGAAGCTATGCCTGATGGAGGTGAACTAAATATATATGTGAATGGCAATGAAGGTAATGTACATGTAAAAATCACTGATACAGGTACAGGTATAGCAGATGAGCATAAAGACAAACTTTTTACACCATTTTTTACAACTAAAGATGTTGGCAAAGGTACAGGCTTGGGCCTTCCGTTAGTGTATGGAATTATTAAAATGCATAGCGGAAAAATATCAGTAAACTCTAATGCCAACCCTGAAAAAGGCCCAACAGGAACAGAGTTTTTAATTACTTTACCAAGAATAATTTAAATAATTAATGTTATGGAAACAAAAAGCAAAAAGACAATTTTTTTGGTTGATGACGATGTAGATTATCTATTTCAAATGAAAAGTATGCTGGAAAGCATGGGATTTGATGTTATAAGTGCATGCGGACAAAAAGAAGCTGAAGAAAAAATTGATGAAATTAAACCGGATCTGGCAATGTTTGATTTAATGATGGAAAATAAAGATAGTGGTTTCATCTTAAGTCACAGAATGAAAAAGAAGCTTCCAGATGTCCCGATAATTATTGCTACTGCTTTAACAGCAGAAACTGGAATGATTTTTAGCCTCGAAGATGAAACAGATAAAAACTGGATTAAAGCTGATTTGTATCTTGAGAAAGGTATCAGGCCTGACCAGTTGCATCGGGAAATTAATAAACTTTTAAAGATATAAACCATGAGTACGTTGAATCTTTTAATAGTAGATGATGAACCTGGCATCAGATCAGGTGCTAAAAGGGTTCTTAGAGACTTTTCCGTTGGTTATCCTTTTATGGATGAAGATTTTACATTTAACTTAATGGAAGCAGAAACCGGCGAAAAAGCAATAGAAATAATTGAGTCAGAATCTGTGGATATTATATTGTTGGATAATAAACTTCCGGGAATAGATGGAATAGAAGTGCTGGAGTATATTAATGAAAAAGAAATGGATATTTCGGTGATGATGATCACATCATATGCTTCGCTAGACCTTGCTATTAAAGCAACAAACAATGGAGCATTTAACTTTGTACCGAAGCCCTTTACTCCTCAAGAACTAAAAACTTCTATTGAGAACATCACAAAAAACTTGTTCTTGAAAAGGATGACAAGCAAAATGAAGGAAGAGGGCAAGCAAATCAGGTTCCAGTTCTTGTCAGTATTATCTCATGAGCTTAAGTCACCTATAAATGCTATTGAAGGTTATTTGAAAATGATGAAAGATAAACAAGTTGGAGATTCCGTTGATGATTACATGGAAATGATTGACAGATCAATGGAAAGAATTAAAGGGATGAGATCTTTAATTCTTGATCTGCTCGACCTTACCAGGATTGAGTCGGGGAAGAAGAAGCGTGACCTTAGAACAGTTGATGTTGTAGAGTTGGCAAAAAATGTGATTGACTCATTTGAGCCGCTTGCTATTCAGAGAAATATAAAAATAGATTTAGATGCTGACGAGAACTTATTAATAACAGCCGATAAAAAAGAAATTGAAATTATACTTAATAACCTTATTTCTAATGCAGTTAAGTATAATAAGGAAAATGGAAGTGTGTACGTATCAATTCGTAAGAAAGAAGAAAATAACATTATTTCAGTAGAAGATACCGGTATTGGCATGAGTAATGATGAAATTGGGCTGTTGTTTCAGGATTTTGTAAGAATTAAAAATAATAAAACGAAATATGTTTCAGGCAGTGGCCTGGGGTTATCAATTGCAAAAAAGATGGCAGAGTTATATAAGGGTAGCATAAAAGTTGAAAGCAAACCTGATGTTGGAAGTAAATTTATTGTTACAATTCCTTCATAATAAATGGTAATTGAAAACGGCATTTAAAATCAGATAATAGGCAAAATATGAAATTTAATACTCAAAAATATTCTATTCCTGATGAGCCAATGAAGCCTTTCATTGACCCGGCAGAAATTATCGGAATTTTAAAAAATGCCAGGCCTGACAAATCACAAATCAAGGATATCATAGATAAATCTCTTGCTAAGAACAGGCTTAGCATGCAGGAGACTGCTATATTGGCAAATGCTACAGACCCGGATCATATTCAAATGATAAAGGATGGAGCCCGTACACTTAAAGAAACAGTTTACGGAAACCGTATTGTATTATTTGCCCCATTGTATATTGGCAATAAATGCCAAAACAATTGCACCTACTGTGGTTTCAAAGCAAGTAATAAAAGTGCTGTTAGAAAAACTTTATCTGACGCTGAAATTACTCATGAAATTGAAGCTCTTGAAGATAACGGGCAAAAAAGATTGATACTTGTGTTTGGCGAACATGATCAGTATGATCCTGAATACATAGCGCATTGCGCAAAGCTTTCATACTCAGTAAAAAAAGGAAATGGCGAGATACGACGCGTAAATATTAACGCTGCTCCACTTGATATTGAAGGCTTTCGGACAGTCAAAGAAGCGGGTATTGGCACTTACCAGGTTTTCCAGGAAACGTATCATCCTGAAGCTTATAAAACGTACCACATAAGAGGGAAAAAAGCTGATTTTAATTACAGGCTTACTTCTCTCGACCGTGCGCAAGAAGCCGGGTTGGACGATGTAGGTATTGGTGCCCTGTTTGGACTGTACGACTGGAAGTATGAAGTCTTGGGGCTTATACGCCATACTAACCATCTGGAAGCCTGTTATAATATTGGCCCGCACACTATTTCCTTCCCAAGAATAAAAGATGCTTCAATGCTGCAAATGGGGTCAAAGTATATTGTTAGTGATAATGATTTTGCAAAAATGATTGCAGTGCTGCGGCTGGCTGTTCCATACACAGGTATGATTCTTACTGCTCGTTAACCGGCTGAGCTACGCAAAGAATGTTTGAATTTCGGCGTAAGCCAGATTGATGGCGGCACAAAACTGGAGCTTGGAAGCTACTCGCAATCTCAAAATGAAGAACAGAACCTCAATAAAGGCCAGTTTCGTATAAATGACAACCGCTCACTAAATGAAATCATAGAAGAACTGCTCGACCAAAATATGTTGCCTTCATTCTGTACAGCATGCTATAGGCGTGGAAGAACAGGAGAGCACTTTATGGAATTCTCTGTGCCGGGTTTTATCAAAAGATTCTGTGCCCCTAATGCAATTCTAACCCTAGCAGAATACCTGTTGGATTATGCACCTGAAGAGACAGCCAGGAAAGGATGGCAAGTGATCGAAAAAAATATCAGGGAAGTAAATGATGAAAAAAGGCAGAATAAATTAAGAGATAAAATAAAGCTTCTTAAAAAAGGGAAAAGAGACTTGTACTTTTAATATAGGGTATAGGCAAATTATTCTAATATTTTTTTATAAACAACTATGATTGAGCATATAATCAACAAGGAAAAGCTATCAAGGCATGATATTATAAAGCTTCTGTCAGCAGAAGAAGATGATATGTTATTGTTGTTCAAAAAGTCAGCACAAGTAAAGAATGATTTTGTTGGCAGGAAAGTATATCTGAGAGGGTTGATTGAATTATCCAATATTTGTTAAAAAAATTGTTATTATTGCGGTATTCGTAAAGACAATAAGGAAGTAGAAAGGTACAACCTAAGTGATGATGAAGTATTAGCTGCTGCTGAATTTGCATTAAAAAAGAACTACGGCTCCATAGTTATTCAATCAGGTGAAGTTCAAAGTAAAAAAAACACTGATAGAATAGAGTATTTGCTAAAAGAAATAAAAAAGCTTTCAGGAAACCGCCTTGGTATTACATTATCTTGTGGAGAACAAACAGAAGATGTTTTCAGGCGATGGTTTGATGCCGGTGCACACAGGTATTTATTAAGGATTGAAACTTCTCAAAAAGAACTATATTCGAAACTACACCCGGATGATGCTAAACATAGCTGGCAAAGCAGGCTTGAAAGCATAAAGCTGCTCAAAAAAATTGGCTATCAAACTGGTACCGGAATAATGATCGGTTTGCCATTTCAAAAAATTGAGCACCTGGCAGATGATTTGTTGTTCATGCAGGATATGGATATTGATATGTGTGGGATGGGGCCCTACATTGAACATGCAAATACTCCCTTGTATAATGTAAAGTCCGGCTTAATGCCTTTATCAGAGAGATTTACCATGACTTTAAAAATGATTGCATTACTTAGAATAATGATGAAGGACATTAATATAGCTGCCACTACAGCTCTGCAAACTATAGATAAGACGGGAAGAGAAAAAGCTATAAGCATTGGTGCTAATATAATTATGCCCAACATTACACCCGGTGTGTACCGCAATAATTATAAGCTATATGACAATAAACCTTGCACAGATGAAACCCATGAAGATTGTGCAAACTGTCTTAACAGGAGAATAAGCAGCATTGAAGAAGAAATTGCTTATGGTGAATGGGGCGACTCAAAAAGGTTTATGAAGCGCAAGAATAGTTGAATTGTTAAATTAATATGTGCCTCCCTTAATCCAATAGATTAAGCTTTATTTGATAATCGCCTCGGAGTAATTTGTTTATTCATTATCATTATAAACCTGCGGAACAAATATGTCAGTTGGGTATTGAAATAGCTTTAAATCAAAATGTGGAATAACTGCCAAGATATGATCAAAGATATCTGATTGTATTTTTTCAAAGTTTTTCCAGTTTGTGTCATTAGTAAAAGCATAAATTTGTAATGGCAGGCCCTTTTCATTAGGCTCTAATTGCCGAACCATAAAAATCAGATCTTTGTGGATTTTTGGATGGTTTGTTATATAATTTTCAATGTAAGCACGAAAAGTGCCAACGTTTGTCATTCTCCTGCCATTAACCAGGTTGTTTTCATCAATATTTGACTTTTTATTATATTCTTCTAATTCTGCCTTTTTCTTTTTTACATAGTCTTTTAAATAGTGGATATTTTCATACTTTTTTATCATTTCTTCATCACAAAACCTGATGCTTTTCGCATCAATATACACTGATCTCATAATTCTCCGGCCACCGCTCTGCACCATGCCTCTCCAGTTTTTGAAAGAATCTGACACAAGTTCATAAGTGGGAATAGTAGAGATTGTCCTGTCCCAGTTTTGTACTTTTACAGTATGCAGGGTTATGTCAATAACATCGCCGTCTGCTCCGTATTTTGGCATTTCAATCCAGTCGCCAATTTGAACCAGGTCATTTGCCGTTACCTGTACACCACCAACAAAATTCAGTATGGTATCCCTGAATACCAACATTAGTATGGCTGTTGCCGCACCTAATCCTGTTAGCAAGTAAAGAGGAGAACGATTTAATAAAGCCGATAATATTAAAATCCCGGCAACAATACCCAGGATAATTTTCAAGCCTTGCAAATAACTTGTAATAGGCCTTGATTTTGAAATCTCATAATTATTATAAACATCTTTGATAACATTTAAAAAAGAATATACAACCAATAAGCCGACCAGGATGATGTAAATATTTGTTATAAGAAATGTAAGTGATACAATTGAAGGATATTCCGACATAAAGGCAGGGCCATACCAATATATGATTAGCACCGGCACAAGGTGTGAAAGTTTTAAAAATACTTTGTTTTTAAGAATAGCTTGGCTCCAAATGCCGGGCTTTCTTCCAATTATTTTGCGTGCACTAACAAGAATTACATTTTTTGCAATCCAGTTTGATAAAAAACACAGAAGTGCCAGAATAAAAACTAAAATTATAGCAGTTATATTAAAAATATAATCATAGGGCAAGTTTGTCTTTTCAAGTAAGTTAATAATAAAGTCATTAAAAACTGTTACGCCTGATGCTATCATTGTTTTATATTTTAATTTGAACTAAATTGCGAGTTATAATCCATTAAAAAAAGCAAATTTATATTATTTTACATTACTGTCCGATAAAAATACAAAATTAATTGCATGATTTTTTAATTAATATATTTACAGGGAGTTACGATTCGTAATTTTTTGATTTTA
>PWND01000001.1 GCA_003557965.1 Bacteroidales bacterium
ATTATCTTATCGTCAGGAATCACCTTGGCTTTAGAAAATTCAATGTGAAAATGTGGATCTGCAAGATCGCAGGTTGTAAATTTCCCATCTTCAATATGCACCACCTTGTCTTCCATTATTTTTACGGTTTTCCCATGCAAGAACCCCTCTGCTTCTTCTGTAATAACATTTAAAGTGCGGCCTCTTTTTGTTTCAAAGTTATACCTAATCTCTTCAGCCTGGAAACTATCTCCTGCTTCAGTAAATACTGGTTCGCCCCTGATAACTCCCAGTGAATCAGGAAGTCCTTTTGCAAACAACTCATTGGTTGCAAAACAGATTTCTACATAATCAGCTACTAAATGTATATTTTGATATTTTACATCAGCATTACCGTACAAAAAAACTTTCTGGTTCTTAAAGTCAAAATCTATAGAATCAACGCATGTATAAATTACCCTGTCTTCAAGTATTACAGCAGATCCTTTAATTGGTTCTTCCGGCTCATCCGGCTCAGCATGTTCTTCCTGTGAAACTGGTATAGTATCTCTGCCCGTCTCGTATGGTTCTGCTAAAGTATCATTTGTTAATAACAATTCATCCTGAAAAGTTGTTAACAAATTTCCTGTATGCATTAATGAATTCGATGAAGCTTTTGTTGCAGGTACAAAGTTTGCGTTTAGTAAGCTAACAAGCAATACTGTGGAAAAAATACCAAAAAACTTATTGATCTGTCTTGTAAGCAAATTTTTTAAATATTATTTTTGTATAGGAAAATAATAATGCCTCATCTAACGTATTTTAGATAGCAGCAAAACTAATGAAAAAAGACAATATTAGTGAAACGATTTTTTTTACTTTTTGTTATTTTTAACGCAATTGCATTCATTGCAAGCATAGCAGGCTTATCAGGAGCAAACTTTAACCGCGGTTTCGTTAATACGGTTGTAATAGACCCGGGACATGGAGGCCGTGACCCCGGTGCATTGGGGCAAAACTCCAAAGAAAAAGACATAGCTCTTAGTATTTCTCTTAAGGTTGGTAATTACATAGAAAATTACCTGCCTGATGTAAATGTAATATATACAAGAACTGAAGATGTTTTTGTAAACCTTAATGAAAGAGCTGAAATTGCAAATAAAAATAATGCAGATTTATTTATTTCTATTCATTGTAATGCCAGCCCTAACAGGAATGCCATTGGAACTGAGACTTTTGTTATGGGGTTAACAAAAAGTGAAGACAACCTCGCTGTTGCCAAAAAAGAAAATGCTGCAATTCTTTTTGAAGAAGATTACATGGATGCTTACGACGGTTATGACCCGCACTCATCAGAGTCGCATATAATTTTTTCACTATATCAAAATGCACATTTGAATCAAAGTATTGAAGTAGCTTCTTTAATTCAAAATCAATTTAGAGACAGAGCCCGGCGCGTTGACAGAGGTGTAAAGCAAGGCCCTTTTATTGTGTTGTGGAGAGTAACCATGCCTTCTGTTTTAATTGAAGTGGGTTTTTTAGACAATCCCATTGAAGAAAAGTATTTAATGAGTGAATCAGGGCAAAACCACATTGCATCCGCAATTTTCAGAGCATTCAGAGATTATAAACAAGAGCAGGATGAATTAGCAATGCTAAGACAACGCAACCAAAAAATTCAAAATAATGTTGTTGAAAGTGGCCATGTAGAAAAAGAAAAGGACACAAGTCATTTAACTACTAATATTGCTGAAGACAAAACTACAGAACAAAGCGCTGAACAGGTTTATGAAGAAGGAAAAATATATTTTAAAGTGCAGTTTGCTGCTGCACAAAACAAGCGCCCTCTTGATTCTCCTGAATTTGATGATTTAGATGATGTTAGCTACTATTTTCACGAAGGGCTATATAAGTACACAGCCGGAAAAGCTGAAAGCTTAAGTGAAGCAGTAGAAATCCAAAGCAAGTTGCAAAATGCAGGGTTTAAAGATGCTTTTGTTGTTGCTTTTTATAATAATGAAAGAATATCTGCTTCGGAAGCCATGAGAATTTTGCAAGCTGACAAATAAAAATAATTAATTACCAATAAAAAAACTATAACATTGAAAATTCGCATTAGAAGAGAGATAAAAATTGGGTTTGTTGTTGTTGCAACAATTCTTTTGTTTATCTGGGGGCTAAACTATCTTAAAGGTACAGATATTTTCACCAGGCAAATAAAGTTTTATGCAGAATATGAGCAGGTTAGCGGCCTGATAGAATCAAACCCTGTTACTATTAGCGGCGTTAAAGTGGGTCAAGTGAATAAAATATTTTTTCACCCCGATAAAAGCGGAAGAATTATTGTAGAAAGTATTGTTGACAGGTCGGTTAATATCCCCGACAACTCTATCGCAAGGCTATATAGCTCAGATTTACTTGGAACCAGGGAAATTGAAATTGTTTTAGGTAACTCCGAAACACATATTAGTGACGGAGATACACTCAAAACACATATTCAGGCTTCTATCCAGGAAGAAGTAAGCCAGCAAATGCTGCCATTTAAAAAGCAAGCTGAGAACTTAATTGCTCAAGTTGACTCCGTTTTAGCGGTTATTCAGTATGTTTTCAATGAAGAAACCAGGGATAATATTGGTGAAAGCCTTGAAAACATAAAACTTACTTTACAAAACTTTGAACGGACAACACATACCCTTGACACTACTTTTTATGTTCAGGCGCATAGAATTGCAAATATTATTCGAAATGCTGAATCAATTACATACAACCTGAAGAAAAACAATGAAGCAATTACTAATATTATTAATAATTTCGAAGCAGTTTCTGACAGCCTTGCAACAGCTAATATCAAGCAAACTATAAATAATGCTGAATCCGCTATTGCGGAACTGAATATTATGCTAAAAAAAATAAACGAAAGTGAAGGTTCTTTAGGGCTTTTGATAAATGACACAACCCTATACATAAACCTTGAAAAATCATCAAAACAGCTTGAAGAACTGTTGGAAGATATTAACAAAGACCCGCGAAAATATTTTAACATTTCTGTTTTTGGCAGATAAGCTTTTTTTTATGAAAATTAAATTGTTATCTTTTTCCATGATACTGGTATTAATGTTTTCATCATGGAATGTATCAACTTGTGACGATTCAGTATCAGAAAGTTTTTATAATGCTGTAACGGCATTTTCTGAACATCCCGGAATAGTTTCCGCAAATTGGGGTTTATCTGTATTTTGTGTAAAAAATGAGAAAGAAATTTTTTCATATAATAGCCACAAATCTTTAAGCCCGGCATCCACATTAAAAGCTTTAACCACATCAACTGCTCTGTCGCTTCTAAGTAAAGATTATCAATACAAAACCTTGCTCATGCATTGTGGACATATTGACCAAAACAATACTTTGCAAGGCAATTTATATATTATCGGTTCGGGAGACCCTTCCCTGGGCTCTTCAAGAATGCATGATTCTTTATCTGTTAATAATGTTTTAGATTATTTTCACAAAGCTGTCGAAAATTTGGGTATAAAAAATATAAGTGGTGATATAATAGCAGATACGAGAATTTTTGAAAAACAACTTGTTTCTCCAAAATGGTTGTGGGAGGATATTGGAAATTACTTTGGTGCCGGCACAAGTGGTTTATCAGTGAATGAAAACGAATATACGGTATATTTTAAAGCTGCTAAAAGCCTGAACCAGCCGGCTGAAGTAGTAAAAGTTGAGCCTGCAGTTAGCGGTATGATATTAAAAAACCACGTTAGCACAGCAAAAGCCGGTACAGGTGATAATGTTTATATTTATGGCGCACCTTACTCTATTGAAAGATGGCTTACCGGAACTGTTCCATTAGGCGCAAACATGTTTGGAGTCAGAGGCTCTTTACCTGACCCTGCATTATATTTTGCAAACGCTTTTCACCAACATCTCATAGTTAATGATATTAATGTGCAAGGTAAAGCTGTTGCAGTTCATCATAATGATAATAGGGCTTTCGATATTTCATCTTTAAGAGAAATTTCAGCATGGACATCCCCAACACTTGAAGAAATATCATATAGAACAAATATGGCAAGTGTAAACTCTTATGCTGAAAGCCTTTTAAAAACAATTTCCCTAATAGAGTCAGATTATGGAAACACCAACGATGGCATCAGAATAATGCTTGACTTTTGGGAAAAAAAAGGTGTTAATATTAATGGCACCAGTCTACACGATGGTAGTGGCCTCTCTCCTTCTAACCGGATAACAACAAATGCTTTGGCCCACTCAATGTCAATAGTTGCAAATGATACTATTATTTACGAAAGTTTTATAAAAGGGCTTCCGGTTGCAGGAAAATCAGGATCACTGAAAAACTTTTTTTCAGGTACAATATCAGAAAACAACCTAAAAGCTAAAAGTGGATTTCTTAGTAATGTAAGGGGGTTTACAGGCTTTACAACTACAAAGTCAGGGAGGTTGCTTGCTTTTGCTTTTATTGTAAACGACTTTAACGGGACTCATGCTGCTTTAAGAGGAAAAATGAATCACATAATGAATTCTATTGCAGAAAACATTGAATAAATATTTCCTGAAATTAATTAAAATATTTCTAAAAAAACTTTTGGTTTCAATATAAAGTTATAATTTAGCAAATAAGCAAATTATTCTTAAACATATAAATCAAATATATCATGGAAAACATTAATTGGAGCACACTCCCGTTTGGATACTTTAAAACAGATTACAATGTAAGGTGCTATTATCGTAATGGTAAATGGGGTTTAATAGAAACTTCATCATCCGAATATATTAACATGCACATGGCAGCCACATGCCTTCACTATGGACAGGAAGCTTTTGAAGGGATGAAAGCATACAGGGGCAAAGATGGCAAAATCAGGCTATTTAGATGGGAGGAAAACGCTAAAAGGATGGGAAGGTCGGCTGATGGCATTTTAATGGCAAAAGTGCCTCAGGAGCTGTTCTATGAAATGGTTGTTAAAGCTGTAAAACTTAACGAAAAGTATATTCCGCCTTATGGGCATGGAGCTGCGCTGTATATAAGGCCATTGCTTATTGGAACAGGGCCTCAGATTGGCGTGAAACCAGCAGAAGAATACATGTTTATGGTGTTTGTAGGGCCGGTAGGGCCATACTTTAAGGAAGGTTTTAATCCCGTTACCCTTCAGATTGTTAGAGATTTTGACAGAGCAGCACCACAAGGCACAGGACATATTAAAGTAGGCGGCAATTATGCCGGAAGCCTATTTGCAGCAAACAGGGCGAAAGAAGAAGGATTCCCCGCTGTTCTGTTTTTGGAAGCAAAAGAGAAAAAATATATTGACGAAGCCGGGCCTGCAAACTTTTTTGCTATTAAAAATAATTCATACATTACACCAAAAAGCGATTCAATATTACCGTCAATTACTAATATGAGCCTGATGCAACTTGCAGAAGATATGGGAATGAACGTTGAAAGACGAAAAGTAGCCGTTGAAGAACTTGATGGCTTCGAAGAAGCAGGAGCTTGTGGAACTGCTGCAATTATATCCCCTATTGGAAAATTGGTTGACAGAGAAACAGGCAAAGAATATGTTTTTAGTAAAGACGGAAAAGCAGGGACTAAATCAACAAAATTGTATAATAAACTTCAGGCTATTCAATACGGAGATGAGCCCGATACTCATAACTGGGTTACTATTCTTGATTAAATTAAACGGAAATTACAGAACCGTGTAGTTTAACAAAAACTCCACGGTTTTTTTTCTAATAATCAGCATTATAGCAAGAAATAAAACCTCTAATGCTATTCCTTTAGTTTGAAGTTAAATGTTTCTCTGACCTTATCACGATACTTATACAGCAGTAAATAGTATGGGAGCATTAATGTAATTGCTGTAAGAGCTGATAACAATTCATCAGAAGTAATTGCCATCATTATTATTAATACAAAAACAAGAATTAAAAAAGGTATCAAATAGCCCATTAATAAAGCTCTGTAGCCAAGACTTTGTTTCAAACAAATTGTAACCTCCTCCCCTTTTTGATACGTTTTTCCTTCCGAAACCTTTACCTCTACAAGCTTATCTGTATTTTCAGCAATACCGCAATAACTTTGGGATTTACATGTTGCACATGCAGTTTGAGGCTTTATTCTGACAATTACAATATTGCCGGATTGCTTTTCAACTTCGCCCGGATGCTCAATTGTTTCTTTACGATTACGCATAAAAAATGTTTTTGCAAAAATACTGATTTTATTTAGATGATAGAGTCTACCTGTCCGGTAAACTGTTAATCTTAATACAATGCAGTCAGCCCGGTTAACTTTTCGCCTGCTGATGTATAAATTGATTTATCTAATTTTCAATTATTTAAAAATTAACGATTTATAATAATAACCAGCAACCTGTTAAATTCGATTTATTTAATTTTTTTTAAAATTAATTTGTTAATAATTAAAAAAAAACTTTATTTTGTAAAAGGATAAAAAACAGATTACATTGATTTAATATTTAGATTTAATATTATTCGAAAAAATTATCATCTTTCATAATTTTTAGTGTTTCTCTTTATATCCGCCCTTTTTATTATTAAAAAATAGTTTTTAAAATTACTTCATAAAAGCATAACTTATTCTTTCACCCACTTTAACATTATAAATTATGAAAAATCTACTTACCATTGCACTATTTCTATGCATATCTATTTCAAGCTATTCCCAAAATGGGGAAGTAATCACAATAGGTTCAGGGCAGTACCATTGCGTTCATGCTGCTGATGTTACCGGAAATGGCATTGATGATATACTGGCATCCCAACACCATTCAAGCACACTGGAAATATGGTCTCTAAACGCCTCTGATGAATGGGAAATGATAAATTCTATAACATACTCTCAAAATATTTGGGATATTGGAACCGGTGACTTTAATGAGAACGGACACATTGATATCGTGGTAGCCTTAAGATTTAATGGCTTTTACCTGTCAATTAACAATAGTTCATCCTGGGAATCCCCGGCGCTATTGGATTCTGAATACGGGTGGAATGTTCTTGTAGAGGACATTAATAAAAGCGGACATCTTGATATCCTTGCTATGGGTGACCAACAGATATTCTGCCTCTACGGAGACGGCACAGGTAATTTTACAAAGTCTAACATTTATGGCTTCCCCAGGGG
>PWND01000029.1 GCA_003557965.1 Bacteroidales bacterium
ATCCCGGGTTCTTCCTCCTGGTGCGCCAGTTGTTGTTGTACCGGCATGCCTGTCGCGTGGCCCGTAGTAATTGTTACTTGCATCATGGCTGTTGTAAAAGTGCTGATAATAATAGTGGTTCCAATATGCGTTATGATATCCTGCCCAGTATCCGTGGTGGTATCCGGACCAGTAGCTGTGATGACCCCAGCCATATCCGTACCAAGGCCTGTGCCATGGCCTGTAATGTCTGTAACCCCATGGATAGTAGTGGTAATAGAATCCTGGATAATAAAAGGAGTGTGCACCATAGCCCATGTATATGCTTACACCGTAGTAGTGAGGGTTATAGGTGTACCAGTACATGTTTGTGTACCATGGGTCGTAGTATGCAAATGATGCATGCGGATACCTGTGAAACCTTCTAATACGGGAAGAATATGAGTAATCGTAATAGTCGCCGTAATAATAGTTGGAGACATAAACATTACCATCTTCATCATAATAGGTTTCTGTTTTATCAGGGGCGTATGCTTTCTGGTAGTCATCGTAATACACGGTATCATTGTCACTGCCAGAAGTGTTGTAATAATCCTGTCCGCTGGATGCGGGTTTTTCAATAACAGTTGCTTGTCCCTGCGTAATTGATTCTGCGGGGACTTTATCAGACGGGCTGTAATAAATATCGTCATAGCTGCTGCTTGTTTTATAAGTAGTTGAGCAAGCAGACAGAAAAATCAGGACGATTGCGAATGTTTTAGCTATTGTTTTCATTTTTCCGGGCTTTTTATGATTAGACATATATTTTTATTTTCACTTATTTATTTCTGAATTAGTAAAAGGCTCTTTTGATTTTATTTTCTTAAATTTGCGCCTTTAATTCAATTATATTAAATGCAAATTTCATACCATAATAAAAGATAAATGGCAAAAGATTTTTCAACTCGTGAAGAGAATTACTCCAAATGGTACAACGACATAGTTCAAAAGGCTGAATTAGCTGAAAGTTCAGCGGTAAGGGGTTGTATGGTAATAAAGCCTTACGGATATTCCATTTGGGAAAAAATGCAAGGAGCTTTAGACAAAATGTTTAAGGACACCGGTCATTCCAATGCATATTTTCCAATTTTCATACCAAAATCTTTTTTTAGCAAAGAGGCCGATCATGTTGAGGGTTTTGCAAAAGAATGTGCTGTAGTAACCCATTACCGTTTAAAGAACCATCCGGAAGGTAAGGGTTTGGTTGTGGATGAGTCGGCACAATTGGAGGAAGAGCTAATTATCCGGCCTACATCCGAAACCATAATATGGGATACTTACAGAGGTTGGATACAATCGTATCGTGATTTACCGATATTAGTAAATCAATGGGCAAATGTAGTGAGGTGGGAAATGCGCACCAGGATGTTTTTACGGACTGCTGAATTTCTTTGGCAGGAGGGCCATACGGCGCATGCAACCAAAAATGAGGCTATTGAGGAAACCGAAAAGATGTTAGATGTATATTCCGATTTCGCTGAAAAGTATATGGCCGTTCCTGTAATAAAAGGCATAAAAACAGCAAATGAGCGTTTTGCCGGCGCAGTTGAGACTTTTTGCATTGAAGCTCTTATGCAGGATGGCAAGGCTTTACAGGCTGGAACATCCCATTTTTTAGGACAAAACTTTGCGAAGGTTTTTGATGTAAAATTCACAAATAAAGATGGTAAATTAGATTATGTGTGGGCTACTTCATGGGGTGTTTCTACAAGGTTAGTAGGGGCATTAATAATGGCACACTCTGATGACAACGGACTTGTTTTGCCACCAAAGCTTGCACCTATACAAGTAGTTATTGTTCCAATATATAAAAGCCAGGAGCAATACGAAGCAGTATGTGAAAAAGCCGTGCAAATTGAGGAAAAGCTTAAGTCTAAAGGAATATCAGTAAAATTTGACAACCGCCAGACCCATAAACCTGGCTGGAAATTTAATGAATATGAGTTTAAGGGAGTTCCTGTCAGAATTGCTATTGGGCCAAGAGATGTTGAAAATAATTCTGTTGAGATAGCCAGAAGAGATACTCTTGAAAAAGAAACTTACCAAATTTCAGACATTGAGAATAAAGTTATGCATTTGCTTGATGCAATTCAAGATAATCTGTACCAGAAAGCTTTAGCATTCAGAGAAGACAACACATATAAAGCTGACACATGGGAAGAGTTTTGTAAAATATTAGATAAGGGTGGTTTTATTTATGCTCATTGGGATGGAACTGATGAAACAGAGCAAAAAATAAAAGAAGAGACTAAAGCAACAATACGTTGTATTCCATTAAATAATAAAATGGAACAAGGTAGTTGTATATACAGTGGCAAGCTATCATCACAAAGAGTATTGTTTGCCAGGGCATATTAAAACATTACATTATGTTTTTTGAATAGAATGTTTTATTTATAAATATAAGAAAAAGGAATAAAAATGAAACGCAGCATTATAAAAGATTTATTAAAAGAAGGAGCACAATACCTGAATAAAGAAGTAAACATTAAGGGATGGGTACGTACCAGGCGGGGCAATAAGAATATTGCATTTATTGCCTTAAACGATGGTTCTACAATTCATAATATTCAGATTGTTGTGGACTTAGCTGAGTTTAATGATGATGCTACAATAAAAAAAGTTACAACCGGTGCGTGCATATCAGCAACAGGGGTACTTGTAGAGTCACAAGGCAAGGGACAGGCATTTGAAATTCATGGTAAGAAAATAGAAGTTTACGGTGAAGCAGATCCTGAAAAGTATCCTTTACAAAAAAAGGGACACTCTTTGGAGTTTCTTAGAGAGATAGCACACTTAAGGCCAAGAACTAATACATTTGGTTGTGTTTTGCGGTTAAGGCATGCTTTATCTTTTGCCATTCATAAGTTTTATAATGATAACGGGTTTTATTATTTACACACACCTATAATTACGGGTTCAGATTGTGAAGGTGCAGGTGCAATGTTTAGAGTAACCACACTGGATTTGAAAAATCCTCCAAAAACAAGTGATGGCGAAATAGATTACTCAAAAGATTTTTTTGCCAAAGAAACCAACCTTACTGTAAGTGGACAATTAGAGGGTGAGCTTGGAGCATTGGCTTTATCCAACATATATACTTTTGGCCCTACTTTTAGAGCAGAAAACTCCAACACTGCAAGGCACTTATCTGAGTTTTGGATGATTGAGCCTGAAATGGCTTTTTATGATATTAAAGACAATATGGATTTAGCTGAAAAGTTTCTTAAGTATTTAATCAGCTACATCCTTGATAACTGCATGGATGACTTAGAGTTTCTGCAAAAAATGTATGACAAAGAGCTAATTGAGCGGTTGAGGTTTGTTGTCAGCAATGCTTTTGAGAGGCTATCTTATACTGAAGCTATTTCAATACTTGAAAAATCAGGCCGTAGTTTTGAGTTTCCGGTAAGCTGGGGTGTTGATCTTCAGTCGGAGCATGAACGTTACCTTGTAGAGCAACACTTTAAAAAGCCTGTTATTCTTACAGATTATCCGAAAGAAATAAAGGCATTTTACATGAAGCTAAACGATGATGATAAAACAGTAAGAGCAATGGATGTTCTTTTCCCAAAGATAGGTGAGATAATAGGTGGTTCTCAAAGGGAAGAAAATTATGATAAGCTCTTAAGCCGTATAAAAGAAATGGATATTAATGAAGTTGATGTGTGGTGGTATTTGGAAACCAGGAAATTTGGGACAGCTCCACACAGCGGTTTTGGCTTGGGTTTTGAAAGGCTGATGCTGTTTATTTCGGGCATGGGAAATATAAGAGATGTTATTCCTTTCCCAAGAACACCACAAAATGCAGAATTTTAAATTTTACATTATTTTTTTTATTAATTTGGTATATAAAATACGTTTATGCAAATTGTTGCAAATTAGATGTGCCGGGATACTATGTTAAAACAAAGACTACAACAAAAACTGCTGCAAAAGCTTTCACCTCAGCAAATTCAATTGATGAAGCTGCTACAGGTACCTACATCCATGCTTGAACAGCGAATAAAGCAAGAAATTGAAGAAAACCCGGCTTTAGAAGAAGGACAAGAAAGCGAAGAGTTTGAAGATCTTAATATATCCAACGATGATGAGTTTGAGTCAACTATAGAAACAGATGAGGATGATTCAGGAGGAGAAAGTGAGGAATATTCTGATGATAACAGCGAACCCGACAATGAATTTGATATTTCCGACTACATTGATGATGAAGACATCCCAACATATAAGCTAACTGCCAATAATACAAGTGCAGATGATGAAAGAAAAGAAATCCCTTATTCAGAAGGCACAAGCTTTCACGAAATGTTGCAGTCGCAATTAGGCCTGAAGAAGCTAAGCGAAAAAGAGTATATAATAGCCTCAACAATAATTGGGAACATTGATGATGCCGGATATTTACACAGAAGCATTGAGGCAATGGTTAATGACCTGGCATTTTCACAAAATATTGAAACGAATTCCGAAGAGATTTTGTCACTTTTGAAAATCATTCAGGATTTTGATCCTCCCGGCGTGGGTGCAAGAGATCTGCAGGAATGTTTGTTAATTCAAATAAAAAGAAAGGACGAGGACAACATTGCGGTGAAAAATGCGAAAGAGTTGCTGGAAAAAAGCTTTGCCAGCTTCACAAAAAAGCATTATGAAAAAATTAAGCAAAAGCACAATTTGTCAGATAGTGAATTAAAAGATGCCGTAAGCGAAATATTAAAACTAAACCCCAAACCTGGCAATGCCTTTATTGAAGCGCAAAAATCAACTTATTATATTGTTCCTGATTTCACAATTACAACATATAATAATCAATTAGAGCTCTCTCTTAATTCAAAGAATGCCCCAGACCTGCGCATTAACAGGACTTATGCTGATTTATTAGAGACTATGGCGGAATCTAAGGGCAAAACCAGTAAAAAACAGAAAGAAGCCATAATGTTTGTAAAACAAAAGCTTGATGGTGCAAAATGGTTTATTGACGCAATAAAGCAAAGGCAACATACTCTATTGGTAACAATGGAAGCAATTATGGAGTATCAGAAAGAGTTTTTTCTTACAGGAGATGAAACTAAGCTAAAACCTATGATATTAAAAGATATTGCAGAAATTGTAGGGCTGGATATATCAACAATTTCAAGAGTTGCTAATTCTAAGTACGTTGAAACTCCTTATGGCACATACCTTTTAAAGTATTTTTTCTCAGAATCACTACAAAATGAGGAAGGAAAAGAGGTTTCAACCAGGGAAGTAAAAAAGATTTTGCAGGATTGTATAAGTGATGAAAGCAAAAAAAAACCATTAACTGATGAAGAGCTTGCTGCCATTTTAAAGGAGAAAGGGTATAACATCGCCAGAAGAACAGTAGCAAAATATCGGGAACAGTTAGATATTCCGGTAGCTCGACTTCGTAAAGAACTAGATTAAACATGTCTTTTGAAAAAACGTTTGCAAGGATACTATCCTCTTTATTTCACCCATTAGTTATTCCTACCTTAGGGATATTTGTACTATTTTCACTTAATACATTTTTAAACTACTCAATTCCAAAGTCAGGACAACGGGTAATATTGCTTATAGTTTTGTTCAATACCGCTATAGCGCCAACAATTGCTGTTTTAATATTAAAGCGGTTGAAATTTATAAAAAGTATTCTTTTAACAGACAGATCTGACAGGGTAATACCTCTTTTTATTACAGGCCTGTTTTATTTTTTTACATTTTATATGCTAAGGCAAATTAGTTTGCCTTTTATTATATACTACTTTATTTTGAGTGCAACTATTTTGGTTTTTATAGTTCTTTTAATTTCATTAAATTGGAAAATAAGCATTCACATGACTGCTATAGGGGGGTTTACAGGCTTTTTAATAAGCACATCTATGCTGTTAAATGTTGAAATACCCATAATAATAATATCCAGCATATTAATAAGTGGGCTTTTGGGTTACTCCAGGCTTGTTTTAGATGCTCACAAACCTGCAGAAGTATATTCAGGCTTTGGTGCCGGGATACTGTTTATGTTATTTTTAACAATAATATTGCAGTAAAAGCATTAAAACAGGATTAATGAAAAGCCAAGGCTAACAGGAAACATTTCTACTGCATCATTATCTTTAAATATTCTGGTTAAAGGGAAAAACCCAAAAGCATTAATTCTTCCGTATCCTAACCTCAGTGTAGTTCCTATTAAAAAGTTTTCTAAGTTATTAAGATTATATTCGCGAAACACAACATCAAAATTGTTGTCGCCATAATCTTTTTTACCGGAATATTTAGTAAATCCGTTAACCAGGTATCCTCCCCTTATGCCTGCATGTATTCTTAAAGTTTTTGGCAAGCTCTTAACAAAATATCTTAATTCAACAGGAGCACTTATATAGTTTAAGCTTAACCTGGCTCTTTCTATTTCTATACCTTCCGGTTTATGAAAATTATATAATTCAGAGTCTTCAACTCTTGCAAATAAGTGGTTCTTTGTATAATAATTGTGGCTTGCATAATTCACTCCAACAGCAAAACTAAAGTTTGAAAGGCCAATTGGAAAGTCAAACATATAGCTTATCATAAAACCTCTGTCCAGAGAGCTTGAATTAATTTCATCCGGGACATTTTGCCAAATATCTGTGAAAGTTTCAAAAATAAACCGGTCTTGCGGACGCATGCGGGTTTTTGTTCCTGATGCAAAAGCGTTGAGGCAAAGAGCAAGTATTATTGCTAATGTAAGTGTTTTCTTCATCATTCCTTGGTTTTATTAAAACTAATCATGCTTATTACTTCTGCACAATATTATATAAAATTTATGAGAAAACGTAAATAATTATTTTTTCTTATTCTCTTCAATAATCGCTGTAGCTCTTACAATTGAAGAAGTGTAAAACAAGCCGAATGCATTATTGGAAATATTGCCAACCGGTGTTTTGCCACTTCCTGACATAGGCACGAATCCGCCTGATTCAAGCATAACTTCAAGAAAAAACTCGTAAGTATCTTTAGTAATGCTATGCATTTCAACGGTAATAGTATCTCCTTGCTGAAAGTCGAAATTATTAAACCACCGGTCAATTTCATAGCCATCAAGGTATTGTCCATCAAGATCGG
>PWND01000298.1 GCA_003557965.1 Bacteroidales bacterium
CAGCTTGAAATAGAAATAAAATGGTATGATAGTGATGTTTTGGATGATAATATCGAAATCAATTAATAAATAATCATTTACTAACACTATCCCTTGGCATTAGCTGCCTCTGCTACTGTTGAGCCTTCATGTTTTATGCGTAATTCTTTTTTTCACTTTTGGTGAATGAGGGTTTCATTACGTTTAAAATATGTTTTAAAATTATTTATTGAAAACATTTTTTTTAATTAAAAAATAGATATAATTTCGCCCTTTAAATTACAAACTGTTAAGTAATTAACAAATCACCCTATTTTACAAACTTTTAAAAAATAACAATTATGAATCTGGAAAAAATATTATCAGATCTGGAAAATCGTAATCCGGGACAAGATGAATTCTTACAGGCAGTTAAAGAAGTTTTGGAAACAATCGAAGATGTTGTTAAAGAAAATCCAAAATATGAGGCTGCAAATATTATTGAACGAATTATTGAGCCTGACAGAATTATTAAGTTTAAGGTTCAGTGGGTAGATGATAAAGGCAAAGTTCAAGTTAACAGGGCTTTCCGTGTGCAGTTCAATAATGCAATAGGGCCTTACAAAGGCGGTTGTCGCTTTCACCCAAGCGTTACAGAAGGAGGACTTAAATTTTTAGGTTTTGAGCAAATCTTCAAAAATAGCTTAACAACGCTTCCAATGGGTGGGGCAAAAGGTGGTAGTGATTTTGATCCTAAAGGAAAATCACAGGCTGAAATTATGCGTTTCTGTCATGCATTTATGGCTGAACTTTATAAGTACATTGGGCCTGATACTGACATACCTGCCGGTGATATTGGTGTTGGTGGCCGCGAGATTGGTTACATGTATGGAATGTACAAAAAGCTTGTTGGTGAACACACAGGTGTATTTACAGGAAAAGGAAGAAACTGGGGAGGCAGCTTGATTCGCCCGGAAGCTACAGGATTCGGTGCAGTATTTTTTGCTGAAGAAATGCTAAAAACACGTGGTGAAGGAATTGCCGGAAAAACTGCATGTGTATCAGGATTTGGAAATGTGTCATGGGGAGCTATTACAAAACTAAATCAACTTGGTGCTAAGGTTGTTACTATTAGCGGGCCTGATGGCTATGTGTATGACCCTGATGGTATCTCAGGTGAAAAAATTGAATATCTGTTAGAGCTTCGTGCATCTAACCAGGATATTGTTAAGCCCTATACTTACGAATTCCCTAACGCTCAATTTTTTGAAGGAAAACGCCCATGGGAAGTTAAGTGTGATATGGCTTTTCCTTGTGCTATTCAAAATGAGCTAAATGCAGAAGATGCTCAAAACTTGGTTGATAATGGAGTGCTTGCGGTTTCTGAAGGCGCAAATATGCCTTGTACTCCTGAGGCAATGAACATTTTCCTGAAAAATAAAATTCTTTATGGGCCGGGGAAAGCGGCTAATGCCGGCGGAGTTGCTACATCAGGACTTGAGCAAACGCAAAATGCAATGAAACTTAATTGGCAAAAAGAAGAAGTAGAAGAAAAACTTCACGACATTATGAAAAATATTCATGAAGCTTGCGTGAAATACGGAAAAGAAGAGGATGGTTTTGTAAACTATGTGAAAGGCTCTAATGTTGCAGGCTTTATTAAAGTTGCTGATGCAATGATTGACCAGGGAGTTATATAATTTTTATAACAGTATGACTTTTAAGGGCTTTCCAAAAGGAAGCCCTTTTTATTTTAATTATTACTCAAAGTCTTATCTTTGCACTACTTTAATTAATGAATAATATTAATACTTACATACAATGAAAATATTTAAACCGGTTCTTTCTATAATAACTGTATGCCTTTTAAGCACATTGCTTTTTATATCCTGTGAGCAAAAGAAAGAAAAGGAAAACTATTATGTTGTGGTATTGTCAATGGATGGCTTCAGGTGGGATTATGCTGATAAGGCTGATACACCAAACCTGGACTATATTGCTGAAAATGGTGTATTCGCTGAATATGTTATACCAGCTTTCCCAACCAAAACCTTTCCTAATCATTATACTATGGCTACAGGCTTATATCCTGAAAATCATGGGATTGTTGATAACACCTTTTACTGCCCTGACCTGGAACTTCGCTACCGGATACGCGATAGGGAAGCTGTTGAAAATAGCGATTTTTATTTTGGTGAACCTATATGGGTAACTGCTGAAAAACAGAATGTCACGGCTGCATCATATTACTGGGTGGGCTCAGAAGCATCTGTTAATGGCATTCAGCCTACTTACTGGAAGAAATATGACCATGGCTTCCCGTATGAAAACAGAATAGACACTGTTATTTATTGGCTAAATCTGCCTGAACAAGAAAGGCCAAGGCTCGTAATGCTGTATTTTGATGAACCCGACAGCCAGGGACATAGCACAGGCCCGGATAGCCAGGAAGTTGTTTCTTTGGTTGAGGAACTGGACTCTCTTGTTGGCGTGCTAAAATCTGGCATTATGGAACTGCCTTTTGCAGATAAAATTAATTTTATTGTTACTTCTGACCATGGAATGGGAAATGTTTCTGTTGATAGATATATTAATCTTTTTGACTATATTGACAGAGACCTTGTTAAATATTACCAGGGTGGCAACCCACTTTTTTCACTGGATGCTGTTGATGGCATGAAAGATTCTGTTTATAACATCTTGAATAGTATTGATAATATAAGTGTGTGGAAAAAGGAGGAAATGCCTGAAAGGTTCAACTATAGCAATAGCAACAGGATAAAAGAAATTATTGTTTTGGCTGACTCAAGTTGGAGTATAGGATTCAGAGAACCCAGGGAGAACTTTTATGCTGCAACACACGGATGGGATAATGAAAATAAAGACATGCATACAATATTCTATGCAATGGGGCCATCCTTTAAGTCTGGTTATAAAGCAAAGCCTTTTGAGCTTGTTGACCTTTACCCATTAATAGCAAGATTATTAAATCTTCAGCCAGTAGAAGTTGACGGGAAAATCGAAAGAGTAAAATCAATGCTGAAAGAATAAATTTATTATTAAATTTTCCATTGTTTATATCGTATGCCTGATAAGTTAAAATATGACCGGCGTGGTGTCTCAGCATCAAAAGATGAAGTACACAATGCAATCAAAAACATTGATAAAGGATTATTCCATAATGCTTTTTGCAAAATAATACCTGATATTCTTGGTGGCAATAAAGACTACTGCAATATTATGCATGCCGATGGTGCCGGAACCAAATCATCCCTGGCATATATATACTGGAAAGAAACAGGCGACTTATCTGTATGGAAGGGTATTGCACAGGATGCTATTGTAATGAATCTCGACGATTTGATTTGCGTGGGTGCTTATGATAATATCCTGATGTCATCTACTATTGGAAGAAATAAAAACTTAATACCGGGTGAAGTAATTTCTGAAATTATTAATGGCTCAGAAGAGTTTATCCAAAGTATGCGCGAACATGGTGTTAACATTTATTCTACGGGTGGCGAAACTGCTGATGTTGGCGACCTGGTAAGAACAGTTATTGTTGACTCAACCTTTACTGCCAGAATCCCCAGGAAAGATGTAATATCAAACCACAAAATTTCCGACGGAGATGTAGTTGTTGGGCTGGCTTCTTTCGGGCAAACTACCTATGAAAGTGAATATAATGGTGGTATGGGGAGCAATGGGCTTACTTCTGCCAGGCATGATGTATTCTCTGAAGTCTATAAATCAAAGTATCCTGAAAGTTTTGACAACAACCTTGATGATGATGTTACATATACCGGCAGCAAACTGGTGTCGGATATTATTCCTGATGTACCTGTAAATATCGGGAAACTTGTCCTTTCTCCAACAAGAACCTATGCCCCGGTAATGAAAAAAATAATTAATGAATACAGAGAAAAAATTAATGGAGTTGTTCATTGCAGTGGAGGAGGACAAACTAAAGTAATTAACTTTATTAATAACATTCATGTGGTTAAAAACAACTTTTTCCCGGTTCCCCCGCTCTTTAAGCTTATACAAGAGGAATCGAAAACCTCGTGGGAAGAAATGTACAGAGTTTTTAACATGGGGCACAGAATGGAAATATTTATTAACGAAAAACATGCTAGGGGAATACAGGATATTTGTAATGAGTTTAACCTGGAATCGAAAGTAATAGGTTATTGTGAATCAAACCCTGAGAAAAAACTGACTATAAAATCAAGCAACACAGAGTTTGTAATAAACTGATTGCCTAAGTTTCTTAATTATTGTTTATGTAATAATTAAATATCGCTGAAATTTCTTATTTTTGCACTTCAAAATTTTTATAGTCAATATCTTTAACAAAATATACTCACCTTTAAATATAGAAATATGGGAAAGAACAAGAAATTTATTACCTGTGATGGTAATTACGCTGCATCTAATGTAGCTTATATGTTTAGCGAAGTGGCTGCTATATACCCAATTACGCCTTCATCAGATATGGCAGAAAATGTAGATATGTGGGCAGCCCAAGGAAGAAAAAATATATTTGGCGATGAGGTAAAACTTGTCGAAATGCAATCAGAAGCAGGTGCTGCCGGTGCAGTGCATGGTGCATTGCAAACCGGTGCTCTTTCAAGTACCTATACAGCTTCGCAGGGCTTACTTCTAATGATTCCGAATATGTATAAAATTTCAGGCGAATTACTACCTGGAGTTTTTCATGTGTCAGCTCGCAGCCTTGCGGCTCAGGCATTGTCAATTTTTGGAGATCACTCTGATGTTATGAGTGCACGTCAAACCGGTTTTGGACTGCTTGCAACAGGAAGCGTTCAGCAAATTATGGATATAGCTCCAGTTGCACACCTTGCTTCAATAAAATCAAGGGTGCCATTTTTACACTTCTTTGATGGCTTCCGCACATCTCACGAAGTTCAAAAAGTTGAAGAAGCTAATGAAGAAGAACTAAAAAAACTTGTTGATTATAAAGCACTTCAAGAATTCAGAGACAGAGCATTAAACCCTGAACATCCTGTAACAAGAGGAACAGCCCAGAATCCTGATATATATTTCCAGGCAAGGGAAGCTGCAAACCCGTTTTATGAAGTATTACCGGATATCGTTGAAGAATACATGCAACAAGTATCAAAAATATGTGGACGTGAATATCATCCGTTTACTTATTATGGCGATCCGGATGCTGAAAATATTATCGTAGCTATGGGGTCAATTACTGAAACAATCTCTGAAACTATTGACCACCTCAAATCTAAAGGCGAAAAAGTTGGGTTAATTACTGTTCACCTTTACAGGCCTTTTTCAGCAAAGTACTTTTTCAAAGTTTTACCTAAAAGCGTTAAAAGAATTGCTGTACTTGACAGAACAAAAGAACCAGGAGCAAATGGGGAACCTCTGTATCTTGATGTTTGTGAGTTGTTTTATGGTAAAGAAAATGCTCCTCTTGTTGTTGGAGGACGATACGGATTAAGCTCGAAAGACACACAACCCAGCCACATTATTTCTGTTTTTGATAACTTGAAGTTAAAAGAACCAAAAAACAGGTTTACAGTTGGTATTGTTGATGATGTATCTTTTACATCTCTTCCTCTTGGAGAATCTGTTGATACTTCTTCAGAATGTACCTATGCTGCAAAATTCTATGGTATTGGTGCAGATGGAACAGTAGGAGCTAACAAAAACTCAATAAAGATAATTGGAGATACAACCGATAAGTATGCACAAGGCTATTTTTCGTATGATAGTAAAAAGTCCGGTGGTATTACAGTTTCTCACCTTAGATTTGGTGACTGCCCCATTCGTTCTCCATACCTTATTAATGAAGCAAACTTTGTAGCATGCCACGTTCCTGCATATCTTGAAAAATACGATATGCTTAAAGGCCTCAAAAAAGGTGGTATATTCCTGCTTAACTCAATTTGGGATGCCGAAGAAACTAAAAGTCATGTTCCAAACCACATGAAAAAATATCTTGCAGAAAATGATATTGAATTTTATATTATTAATGCTACAGATATAGCTGAAGAAATTGGATTGGGCAGCCGCACAAATACAATTATGCAAAGCGTTTTCTTTAAACTTACAAATGTTATCCCTTTTGAAGATGCTGTTAAGGAAATGAAAAATGCTATTCAGAAAACTTATGGCATGAAAGGTGAAGAAATTGTAAAAATGAACTTTGCTGCTGTTGATGCTGCTGAAAAAGTTGTTAAAGTTGATGTTCCTGCAGAATGGAAAAAACTTGACGATGAAAAAGAAAAATCAAAAAAGCAAGTACCGGAGTTTATCGAAAATATTGTTTACACTATTAATAGCCAAAAAGGTGACTCTTTGCCTGTAAGTGCTTTTGCAGGCCGTGAAGATGGAACATTCCCGCAGGGAACTACAGCTTACGAAAAAAGAGGTATCGCTGTACATGTACCTGAATGGAAACATGAAAACTGCATACAGTGTAATCAATGTGCTTATGTATGTCCTCATGCAGTTATTCGCCCATTTTTACTTAATGAAGATGAGTTGAAGAAAATGCCTGAAGGAATTACAGTAGTTGATGCTAAAGGAAAGTCACTTTCTGAATTAAAATACAGAATACAAATAAGCCCGCTTGATTGTACTGGTTGTGGAAATTGCGTGGATGTATGCCCCGCCCCGAAAAAAGCTCTTGAGCTTAAGCTTCTTGAAGACCAGTTGCATGAAAATGAAAACTGGGACTGGATTACTCAGAATGTATCCTATAAAGAAAATTACCTGGATAAATACCAGTCAGTTAAAAACAGCCAGTTTGCTCAGCCGTTATTTGAATTTAGTGGCGCTTGTGCTGGTTGTGGGGAAACACCTTATGTTAAACTTATTACACAGCTTTATGGCGACAGAATGATGATTGCTAACGCTACAGGATGCTCTTCAATATATGGCGGTTCAGCACCTGCAACTCCATATACTACCAACAAAGATGGCCATGGGCCTTCCTGGGCTAACTCACTGTTTGAAGATAATGCTGAGTATGGATTTGGTATGGTTACTGCAGCTAACAGCCTGCGAAAAAGAATTGCCCGGCTTATGGAGACATCATTAGATAGTAACCTTAAACCGGAAACAAAAGAAGCTTTTA
>PWND01000318.1 GCA_003557965.1 Bacteroidales bacterium
GGAATTGTGGAATTGGGGAATTGGGGAATTGTGGAATTGGGGAATTGGGGAATTGGGTGTCTTGTCCTGAAATAAGTTTACAGAAGAAGTAAAATTAAATCAGGACAAGACACTCAGTCTCTCAGGTTTAGCTCTTGGCGTAACTTTGCGAAAACCTTTGCGCACATTGCGATTAAACCACTTTTCTTAAAAAAACCGCTAAGAACGCCATGAACTCGCAATGGACGCAAATAAACCAGCCTCAACCTTAGCCTCAATCTCATCCTTGCTTTCAGCTTTCACCTTTCACCTTTGAGCTATTGCACTGGTAACTGGTGATTAGTAATGATTAGTAAAAGTCTCAACCTCAACCTCAATCTCATCCTTACTTTCAGCTTTCACCTTTCAGCTTTCACCTTTGAGCTATTGCACTGGTAACTGGTGATTAGTAATGATTAGTAAAAGTCTCAACCTTAGCCTTAGCCTTAGCCTTAGCCTTAGCCTCAATCTCAACCCTAAACTTATTGCTCAAGTAAAGTAATCATAAAAGCAAACTCAAAAGCTACTTCTTTTAACCTGGCAAACCTTCCTGAAGCCCCGCTATGCCCGGCTTCCATGTTTGTTGTAAGAATAATTTTTGTATCAGCAGTATTATAATCCCGAAGTTTAGCAACCCATTTAGTAGGTTCAAAATACTGCACCTGGCTATCATGAAGCCCTGAGGTTGCAAGGATATTTGGATAATCTTGTTTTGAAATATTATCATAAGGTGAATATGCAAGCATATATTCATAGTGCTCTTTTATGTTTGGATTACCCCATTCACCATATTCTGCAGTTGTAAGCGGTATTGTTTCATCAAGCATTGTTGTAACAACATCTACAAAAGGAACACCAGCAATTACACCTTTAAAAAGTTCCGGTGCCATATTTACTACAGCGCCTATTAGCAAGCCACCGGCAGATATTCCATAAGCAAACAGCTTATCAGGATTAGTATATTTTTCATCAATTAAAAAGTGTGCACAATCAATAAAGTCATAAAAAGTATTCTTTTTATTAAGCAAGCGGCCTTCCTCATACCAATATCTTCCCATTTCCTGTCCACCTCTTACATGCGCTAAAACCACAATAAACCCTCTGTCAAGCAAGCTTATCCTGTTTGAGTTAAACCTTGGGTCTAAGCGGGCACCATAAGATCCATAACCATATAGCAGCAACGGGTTTTTACCATCCTGCTTCATCCCCTTTCTATACACCAAAGAAAGCGGCACTTTTCTCCCGTCCCGTGCTTCAACAAACAACCTTTTTGTAGTATAATCATTAGAATCAAAATCTCCCAAAACTTCTGTTTGCTTTACCAGGTTAGTTTCTCCTGTAGCCATATTGTAATCATAAATGGTATTAGGAGTTGTTAATGAAGTATATGAATACCTGAAAATATCAGAATCAATTTCAAAATTACTATTTATAGCAACTGTATATGCCTCTTCCTCAAACTGAAGGTAGTAGTCTTTATTTGTTTTATGGTTAATTATTCTAAGATTTCTCATTGCATTACTTCTTTCCTGCAATACAAGATAGTCATTAAACACCTCCATAGACTCCAGCAAAACATCATCTCTGTGCGGAATAACTTCTTTCCAGTAATCTCTGCCGGTTTGTTCTGCATCAACCTGCATTAATCTGTAATTTGGTGCATTATAATTTGTTATAACCAAAAATTTTCCATTGATGTGTTCTATTCTGTATTCTAAGTCTTTTTCTCTTGGCTGGAATACTTCAAACTTCCCAAGTGGATTATCGGATTTCAGAATCAGGCTTTCGTTGCTAAGTGTTGTTCGTGTATTTACAACAAGGTACTCATCATCTTTTGTTCGCGAGACACCCATATAGTAGTAAGTTTCGTCCTTTTCATAATAGACTTCCTCGGGGTAATCAGATTCGAAAATATTAAAACGATATATTTTGTGATATCTTAGCGTAACAGGGTCAATTGCTGTATAAAAAAAGGTTTTATTGTCAGCCGACCATGTAACATCTCCCCCTGCATAGCTAATACCTGTTTCCCTAACTTTTCCACTGCTTAAGTTTTTAACATAAATGGTATATTGCCTTCTTCCAAGTGTATCAACTGTGTAAGCAATTTTTTCATTGTTGAATGATATATCATAGCTTCCTACCCTGAAATAAGAGTGCCCTTCGGCAAGTTTTGGCACATTAAGAATAACTTCCTCTTCAGCATCAAGGCTGCCTTTTTTTCTGCAATATATTGGATATTCACCTCCCTTTTCATACCTGGCATAATAGTAGTAGCCATTACTATAAACCGGGGCTGATTCGTCATCCTGCTTAATTCTACCTACCATTTCGTTATAAAGCTCATCCTGCAGGTCATTAGTATGTGCCATCATTTTATCCCGATATTCATTTTCGGCCAATAAATAAGAAATCACATCCGGGTTTGCAGGATCATTCATCCAATAGTAAAAATCCAACCTGGTATCACCATGAAGCACAAGCTTCTTCTCAATTTTTTCGGCAACAGGAGGTTTGACATCAGAAGGCCAGCCCTTCTGCCTTTGTGTACAAGAGCAAATCATAAGCGCTAAAATAATTAAAAGTAGTATGTTTTTCATCTTTATAAATTATAGTTATTAAGCTGTTTTACAATTCTTTACAAGTGAATATTTCTCGAAATATATTTTGTAAACAACCAATCAAAAAAATGATATTTTGAGAAAAGCTATATAAAAATAGATAATTATATCAGACAAAGTGATATTTATTTCTATAATTTTTCAAAAACTACTATATCCTGGAAACTATACTTTTCGGATTTCTCATGATTGCACCAATAGCCGTAAATGATGTTTTTAATGGCCATGTTATTACCTGAAATTAAATTATTTACAAGATAATCTTCATTATAAGCAACATTAGCAGCTTTCACTTTTTTATCCATTAACCTGTATTCTCCGCAATTAACCGGAAAGTTAAAGTTTTTATCCATGCTCTTTAAAGTATAATCATTAAGGATGAAAAATGTAGCCAGGCACCTGCCATTTGTTTTTAAAACCCTTCCTATTTCATCGAGGTAGTTTTTTACTTCATCGGGTTGCATGTGCGTAAAAACGGAAACCAGAAATACGAAATCAAATTCGTTATCCTTATATGGAAACTTAAACGTTTTGGCGTTGTTGCCGCTTGAAGTGTATAAATCATTTAAAAGACAAACTTTCTGAAACTTAAAATTCGGATATTTTGCAGAGATATTCTTTTTACACCACTTAACACCGGTATCAACCAAATCAAAACCTTCATAAGACCCGTTTTCATCAAGAAAAAATGCTAATGGCCTTGCCATTCTGCCAATTCCACTTCCAATATCAAGAACTCTGTGATGTGGTTTTAAATTTCCATAATCAATAAAAAGCTTTAAGAAGACTTTTCCGGTTTTAACAAAGTCACCCGAGCCTGTGTATATCAGGCCTCTTGGCGGTACCATTTCAATATTTTTGTTGAAAATTTTATTATATATATCTATTGGCAAAAAAAACAACCTCCTGGCTAATAACCTGAAAGAAGGCGGCAGGATATAATAAAGTTTTCTCAGCATCATATAAATATTAATTATATGCCAAATTATTGTTTGATAATTTTCTTGATTTCTGCAAAATTATCATTTATAGCTCTAATAAAGTAAACACCGGCCGGTAAATTGCTAATATCAATATTCATAAGGATATCATAAGCATTTTCTGTTATTCTTTTTTTGTAAACAGTTTGCCCCTGGATATTAGTTATGGTTAGGCTTCCCCCTGAAAACTCAGCAGATGCTGAAAAGTTAATATAATCATTAGCAGGATTTGGATAAACTTTAAAAGTAGGGTTTATTGCATATTTTTCAACACTTGTATCATCAGTCAGCTTAACTTCAAAGCTATAATATCCTTCGGGTGCCACAAGAGGTTTTGTAATTGTTTTATTATTATTGTTTGTGGCCTTAATGTAGTATCTTACTACCATTCCCAACTCCAGCTCCTCCCCGTCTATACTTGTGTAATATTTACCATTATCCAAAGTCATATTAACAGGTTCGAACTCTTTATCTTCATCAGTTGCCAGCATAAGTTTAACAGAAGAAACTCCATCAGGACTGTTAACTTCGGCAACAAATTCAACCTTTTCATCATCAACGAGGGCTATTCTAACTCTTGGGTGAGAAATATGCACCGGGTCAAAAGCTGCAATTTCTCTTGTTATACAGTGAATTGCGCCACTGGCAGAAATTACGTCTTCCATATAAACACCCTGAATATTGTAGCCGGGCATGGCATCTCTGAATACCTGGAGCCCAGTTTCATCAAGATGGTGCCCGTATTGAGGTACAAGTACAAGGTTGTTTAATATCAAAGCGTTTGCAAAAGTTCTGTAGGGAGTAGCCGGGGGGTAGTTTCCTGAATGGCTGGGGACCATAGGAATTCTCACAACCTCATAGTTTCTTTCAAAGCAAGTGTTGTAGTTGCTTAAAACGTAATCAAGGTTGTTTTCAATAAACGGCCCATCAGATACCCCTTCCGGGAACTCTCCCACAAGGAGTGTTTCTTCATCAATCAATTTCATGTGCATATCAATGTGGCTTATATTATCATAAGGAAGCTCGTTCATTTTAATATACCTGTCAATTCCCATATATTCATACATAATCTGGTCAATCTGTGATTCTGAGTAAGAAGGGTTTTCAGAAAGAATAAGCTTCGAAGAAAAACCCGTTCCATGTCCGTCAGACATAAAGTTGCCTCCGGTTGCAGTAAGCATGCCGCTATTGCCACTCATTTGAAATAAATCCAAATCAAGATAGTCAGCCATAAACCCCGGTACTTCATTGTCAGCAGGCCGTGGCCTGTTGTAAAGCCAGTCAACAAAAGCAAGGCTTCCATCTTCAAGGTAAACACTTTGTGGCCCATAATCTCTAACCCATACAGAATTAAAATCAGCCTGAACCAGGTTTACATTTTCTAAGCTAACATTGCCGTCAATCAAGTAATTTTGAATTGCATTACAGTTGCCACATAAAATATATACGTTAGCAACTTCACTGGCATTTCTAACAATTTCTCTCAACTCATAAGAGTATGCTGCCCATGTAATTATCACACCATAGGCCTCCTCCCATTCGGCAGGAGTTCTTGGAGGAACTTCAGGGGAAGTATGCTTTTTCGGGAAAAAAGGTGTATTAATTAATTCATAATAAAGTTCAACTTCATCTTCTGTTAAGCCTTTGGGTAAAGGCTCCTGGGATACTGCACTCATAGTAATTGCAATAAAAATAAAAATTGATAACAAACAGTTTTTCATATTTTTTTGATTATAGATATTAAGTTGTATTAAAAATAATTATGTATTCTAAAAATTAAACTTTTGGCATTTATACTTCGTTGAAACCCTTATGCTTTATAAATAATTCTTTTTCAAAAATGGTATTAAAGGGCTTATTAATAATAGAATTTGGTTAATATTTAACTTTAAAATTTCTATACTCAGCTATGGGTATTTCGTTTACATTCAGGTTATCAACCCTTGACCACTCGGGGCCTTTTTTGCAATATTGCAAAAAGTTCTCGATATCGGTTTCATCTCCCTCTGCTTCAATATATACAGAACCATCCGCCATATTTTTAACAAAACCATTAATATTGTAAATATCAGCACCTTTTTCCACATAATACCTAAAACCAACACGCTGAACCTTCCCGTAAACTGAAATTTCCAATGCTTTTTTACTCATAACATAAACATTTAAAAGTTAGCGCAAGTAATTTAAACTGATTAACAGTTATTAATTTACAAAAGAAAACAAAATGCAAACACCAGGTTATAAACAAATTATAAAAAAGAGATATTTAACAACTTTTGAGATAAATATTGGAGTTCGTTTGCAATATCATTTCAAATAGTTTTACAGTAGCTTCACAATCACCTGCTGCCCTGTGCCTGTCATTTATCCTAATATTAAGAGAGTCGCAAATTTTACCCAAGCTGTATGACTTAAATCCCGGAAATGCTTTACGGCTCAACTTTACAGTACAAATTTTTTCCCTGTTGTATTCATATCCCAGCCTTCGGTATTCCTGGGCAATAAAGCTATAGTCAAAGTTGACATTGTGGGCAACAAAGATTTTGTTTTCTGTAATTTCAACAATATCCCTGGCAATTTCATAGAACTTAGGTGCATACCTTACCATTTCATCAGATATGCCAGTCATTTGTGTAATAAACGGGGGGATTTTTCTTTCCGGGTTTACCAAGGACTGATATTTATCAATAACTTGCTTGCCATTATGCACAAACACAGCAATTTCTGTAATTTTATCTCTCCTTGGGTTACCACCGGTTGTTTCAATATCAATTATAGCATACACAACAAATAAGGCTCAATTATATTATTAGAAGTAAAGTAATTTTACAGAACATTTTTACTTACGGTCAAAAAACGGGTTTTTAGCTGATGCACTAAGTGGAATACCCAGAATTACATTACACTCACCTCCAAGCAGGCCAAGCTCTTTTGCAGCCATACCAATAGTGTACATTAACCTGTTATCAACCCTGTTGTTCGCGGCAACTGACACGGCTGAGCCAACGGCAATACCCAGGTCAATTGTATTAAAAGCACAAGGCGTTTCCGGATATTTTCTTTTTTCATCACAATTTTCAAAACCACAAAGGCTGCAAAGTTTTAACTCTGCAGGATTGATTTTACAGCCCAAAATTACAACAGCTTTAGCACCATCAATAATGTTTTGTCCATCGCGCAAGAAAATGTGATTATCAAGCTTTTCACCCATATCTTTCATTTTTTCTGCCAGGTTAATCATTTCACTTCCGGTAAGGATTGCTGATAACAAATTATCCTTTCCCCTGGTTTTGGGTGCCGTGCGCGCTGCAACAACGATTTTTCGGGCAACAGACAAAACTGCATCATCCAATATTTGATTTTCATTAAAAATAGCCATAATCAAAGATTTAATGATTAACAAACTTTGCAATACTGTTGATATATTTAA
>PWND01000138.1 GCA_003557965.1 Bacteroidales bacterium
GTAGAAAGTAGCTACTCCAAAAATCTTACTGGTTGGCATTTGAAGGTGTCTTCCAACATGAATCACTGATTCTTCTGACAAAAAACCATCAGCATCTTGTATATCTTGCAATATCGGAATCAGGTTGTCGACACCTCCTGCAGGATAAGAATCTAAAATATTTTTAATCTTTGTTTCCATAACTCGATTTTATAATAAATTATCCCTAATGATTTCACTTAATGACAAAAACCACCTAAGCAGCTATGTCATTTTTAAATTCATTATTAAATATGCTTATTAATTTCGCTTACCAATTTTTCAGCTTCAACTGGTTTTCTAATGAAACCTCTTACCGGGAACCAATGAGTTTTTCCATCTTCTGCTTTATAATCAATGCCGGCAGATCCGTCATTAATATTCTTCACAAGCAATACCTGAAGATCTTTGAAATTTGGGTCTTTTCTGTACTCTCTTGCCATATCCTGTACACTTGCCTTTGACGTTACCAAAATATCAATTGAAGACTGCATTAGAAATGGAATATCTTTAAACTCAGGATTGCTTAATATTTCCTGTGCAAGCTCAAAACCTTCGTAATGAGTTGTCATCATAACATCAAGAATTGCAAGATCAGGCTTCTCACTGCGAAGCTTCTCAAGTCCTTCTTGCTTGTTCAATGCAGAGATTACTTCAAATCCCTCTTTCTTTAAAACTGCTTTTACTAAAGTGATAACATCAATGTCATCATCTACGATTAAAATTTTCTTTGTTTTTTCCATGACTCTTAAGTTTAAAATGTTTATAAAATATTTTTTAGTTAAAAAAAAAACTCTTGTATTTCTGATTGTAAAATTACCAGCTATAATTATTCTGTTTTAGAGAGGAATATCCTGTTTTGCCCCGTATAAAACAACTGATTTTTCAGGACAAAAACCAATACATTTACGCAATTTCGTTCTTTACATGCTCAAAATGAGTAAAATACAAAACAAAAAACTAATAAAGTTCAGTTTATTAATACCTGTATTTAAAAAAGCAACACTTATAATCATTCTAAATTTGTTAAAGTGCTTTTTATCTTGCTAAAAAAATATATATTTGCTTTTTATTTATAAAGTTTAGTGCTTTTTATTTTTTATTAATTATATTAATGCTAATATTTTTAAGCGTATGAAAGAAAAAATCATCAGTATTGTTGAATCAAATGGCAAAACACCGGAGCGTTTAATGGACATCCTCCTTGCAGTGCAAGAGGAGTTTAGATGCGTTTCGGACGAAGCTGTTAGTCTAATTGCTTCCGAGTTAGGTATTTCTGAAGCAGACGTAAATCAAACAAAAACTTTCTACCACTTTTTTACCAGCAAGCCAGTTGGTAAGTATGCTGTTTACATGAACAACAGTGCAACATCTGTTATGAGTGGCATGCATGAAGTTGTAGATGAGTTTGAAAATCAAGCAGGGATTAAGTTTGGGGAGACATCACCTGACGGATTGATAAGCCTGGACTATACCGCCTGTATTGGGATGAGCGATCAGGAGCCTGCAGCTTTGATTAATTCAGTAGTATTCACTGAACTAAGCAGAGAAAAAGTAAAAAAGATCTATGCCGACATGAAAGCAGGTAAGCCTGTAGAGTCAATGTTTAGTGAGTATGGAGATGGCAATAATGCCGATCCACTTGTAAAATCTATGGTTAAGAGTAATATTCGTAAAGCCTGGCCTGTATGCCTTGGTGAGTATGAGGTTGGCAAAGGCCTTGAAAAAGCATTGGCAACTGACTCTAAATCAGTTATTGAAGAAGTCAAAAACTCTGATTTACGAGGACGTGGAGGTGCCGGATTCCCGACAGGACTAAAATGGTTGTTCTGTTCCCAGGAAAAAGAAACTCCTTATGTTATGTGTAATGCTGATGAGGGTGAACCGGGAACATTCAAAGACAGGATATTACTTACCGAACGTACTGCTATGATATTTGAAGGCATGACTATTGCCGGATACGCAATTGGTGCTAAAGAAGGTATTTTGTATCTAAGATATGAGTATAGATATTTAAAGGCTTTTGTTGAAAAAGTCCTGGAAGACTTAAGAAGTAAAAACCTTCTTGGCAAAAACATTTTAGGCAAAGGGTTTGATTTTGATATTAGAGTTCAGTTTGGTGCAGGAGCCTACGTTTGTGGTGAAGAATCTGCATTAATTGAATCCACAGAAGGGAAAAGAGGTGAGCCCAGAAATCGTCCTCCATTCCCAACACAACGAGGATATAACAACAAGCCCACCATCATAAATAATGTTGAAACATTTTGTTCAGCAGTAAAAATTATTGAAAACGGTGCTGATTGGTATAAGAAATTAGGAACGGAAGAGTCATCAGGAACAAAATTATTAAGTATCTCTGGCGATTGCAAATTACCCGGAGTATATGAGGTAGAATGGGGCATGACCATTATGGAGATGCTTGAAATGGTTGGAGCTGAGGATGTTCAGGCTGTGCAGGTTTCAGGGCCTTCTGGTATATGTGTACCTCCGGCACAGTTTGACCGCAAAATAGCAATTGAAGACCTTCCTACAGGTGGTTCAATGATTGTTGTTGGTGGACATCGAGACTTGCTGAAAGATATCGTTCTTAACTTTATGGAGTTTTTCGAAGATGAATCTTGTGGCTCATGTATTACATGCCGTTCTTTTAACATGATTCTTAGAAAGCAAATTCAAAGAGTTATAGAAGGTAAGAGCATAAAGAGTGACCTTGACAATATGGTTGCATGGGGTGAAATTATGAAAAACACAAGTAGATGTGGCCTTGGGCAATCATCTGCAAACCCGGTATTTACAACTATACAGAATTTCCGTGATTTGTATGAGTCTATGGTTAAGGATGTGGAATTTAAAAGTGATTTCGATATTGATAAAGCAATAGCCGAGTCATGTGAATATGTTGGACGTCCTGCCAAAGTTCATGAATAAACCAATTAAATTGATAACAATAAAAAACAATATAAAATGAGTGAAAAAATCAAATTCACAATAGACGGCAAAGAATGTGAAGGCCAAACAGGCCAACTAATTGTAGATGCCGCTGCCGATAATGGAGTTTACATTCCGGTACTTTGCCACTGGAGAGATGTAGTTCCTGCCGGATCTTGCCGGATTTGTACGGTAAAAGTAAACGGCCGGTTTATGGCAGCCTGCACAACCCCGATAGAAGATGCATGCAGCGTTGAAAACAATACTCCTGAGCTTCAGGATATCAGGAAAGCTATTGTAGAAATGCTATTTGTAGAAGGTAACCACTTCTGCCCGGCATGTGAAAAAAGTGGTGACTGTGATTTGCAGGCATTAGGATATCGCTATCAAATGATGGTACCAAGATTTCCTTATGCATTTGAACGCAGAGAACTCGATGCAGAATCACCAAAAATTTTCCTTGAGAAAAACCGCTGTATTTTCTGCAAACGTTGTATTAGAATGATAAAAGACGAACAGGGAAGAAGCTATTTTGGATTTAAAGGCAGAGGAAAACACCTTGAAATAGCCTTAGACAAAAAGCTTGCTGAGAATATGAGCGAAGAGCTGGCTATGGAAGCCATGAAAATATGCCCTGTAGGTGCAATTTTACGCAAAGAAGTTGGTTTTGCAACACCAATCGGAGAAAGGAAATATGACAATGTTCCAATAGGTTCCGATATTGAAAATTTACAAAAATAAAAAACGGAGGAAAAAAAATGAGTAAACCAGTTATAGCAACAGCTTCACTAGCAGGATGTTTTGGATGTCATATGTCAGTACTTGATATAGATGACAGAATTTTGAAACTTATTGAGCTTGTAGAGTTTAATAAGTCTCCGATAAATGACATAAAAACATTCACAAAGCAATGCGATATAGGCATTATTGAAGGCGGATGTTGCAACACCGAAAACATACATGTATTAAAAGATTTCAGAAAAAACTGCAAAATTCTTATTTCATTAGGCGAATGTGCAATCATGGGTGGTTTGCCTGCAATGAGAAACGGAATTCCAGTCAAAGAATGTATAGAAGAAGCCTATCTTGGAGGCCCAACAGTAGGAGAAAACAAGGAAAAAATACTCCCTAATGATGAGGAACTCCCAATTATACTTGATAAAGTTTATCCATTACATGAGATTGTAAAGATTGACTATTATCTACCAGGATGCCCCCCAAGGGCTGATTTAATTTGGCAAGCCGTTGTAGCGCTTGTTACCGGTGATGAGTTAAATATTCCTTACGAATTAGTTAAGTTTGATTAAAAAAAAAGTGAAATAATGGCACAAAAAGTAACAATAGAACCTGTAACCCGAGTTGAAGGTCATGGTAAAGTGACAATTCAGCTTGATGACAATAATAATGTAGAGCAAACACGCTTACATATTGTAGAGTTTCGCGGATTTGAACGTTTTGTACAAGGAAGGCCCTACTGGGAAGCTCCTGTATTAGTACAGCGTTTATGTGGAATTTGCCCTGTAAGCCACCATTTGGCAGCTGCTAAAGCTCTTGACGTAATAGTGGGAGCCGGCACCGGCGAAGGCCTAAGCCCGACCGGAGAAAAAATGAGAAGATTAATGCATTACGGACAAATGTTTCAGTCACATGCACTACACTTTTTCCATCTTTCTTCTCCTGATTTTCTTTTAGGATATGATGCTGACCCAGCAATCAGAAATGTTATTGGTGTAGCACTTAAGTTTCCAGAGTTGGCAACGCAAGGTGTTTTGATGCGTAAGTTTGGACAGGAGGTTATCGCGGTAACTGCCGGTAAAAAGATACATGGAACCGGAGCTATTCCCGGAGGTATCAATAAGAACCTAACAATAAAAGAACGTGACGCTCTTCTTAAGGATGACCCAACGTTAAATGCAGACCAAATGATTCAGTGGGCTTATGACGCTGTTCAACTTTTCAAGGATTACTATATGAAAAACAGGGAATTTGTTGATAGCTTCGCATTTTTCCCATCAAATCATTTAAGCCTTGTTAGAAAAGATGGCGCAATGGACCTTTACCACGGTGTAATGAGAGCTGTTGATGCTCAAGGAAACAAAATCCTTGACGATGTTGATTATCAGGACTATTATAAACATATAGAAGAAGAAGTCAAAAACTGGAGCTATATGAAGTTTCCTTACATGAAGCATATAGGTAAAGAAAAAGGCTGGTATCGTGTTGGGCCGTTAGCTCGCTTAAATACTGCTGACTTTATTCCTACACCAAAAGCACAGGAAGAGTTTGAAGCCTTTAAGGCTCACACTAATGGAAAGCCAAATAACTACTGCCTGCATACTCATTGGGCGCGCCTTATTGAATTACTTCACTCTGCTGAGGTAATAAAGGATTTATTGGAAGACCCTGATCTTCAAAAAGATGATCTTGTAGTAAAAGGTGAAAAAACAAATGAAGGTGTTGGATTGATAGAAGCTCCTCGTGGTACTTTATTCCACCACTACAAAATCAATGAAAATGATCAGATTACAATGGCCAATCTAATTGTTTCTACAACAAATAATAATGAACCAATGAATCAATCGGTTAACTTTGTTGCCAAGAACATGATGAATGGGCAAAAGGAAATCACTGAGCCTATGAAGAATGCAGTAGAGATAGCTATCAGGGCTTATGACCCATGCCTGAGTTGTGCAACTCATGCATTAGGAAAAATGCCTCTTGACATTAAACTTACTGACTCTAAAGGCAATACGATTGATCATTACAGATCATAATTCTTAAATCAAAATACTTATTTAAAGTCCGTCATTTTTGGCGGACTTTTTTTGATACATTGTAAATTGATGAAAAAAACACTAATATACGGTTATGGCAATCCCGGCAGACAAGATGACGGACTGGGAGCCAGATTTATTGAGCTTGTTGATAAGTGGCTTGAAGATCAAAATATTCAAAATATTGAAACAGACTGCAACTACCAGCTTAATGTTGAAGATGCTGCTACTATATCTGAGTACGACAAGGTGATATTCGTTGATGCATCTGTAGTAGAGGAAGTTGATGACTACAAGTTAGAAAGAATTGAACCTGACAATGCCAGGATAGAATTTACTATGCATGCTGTTTCTGCTGCATATATTGTGGATCTATGCAAAAAAATATATGGAAAAATTCCAGAATCCTATGCTTTGCATATTAAAGCGTATGAATTTGACTTTAAGGAGGAATTAACCCAAAAAGCTAAAAGCAATATGCTAAATGCCCTTACCTTTTTAAAAGACCACTTATCAGGTAATCGGTAAAGTTATTTTTTTAAACCATATAAGAAATATAAGTCCATATAAGTTTTGGGGCATACCTGCTAATGTTAATAATAAGTTCTCATATGATCTTATATGCCTTATATGGTAAAGTTTTTTTTAAACCATATAAGAAATATAAGAAAAGAGATTTTTAATGACTTAAAGTAAATAACTATAATTCCCTCATTTAATTATTAATATTTTATAGTTTATTTGATGCTTTTTTGTAATAAATAAGCTACATTTGTCTTTATAATAATTAATGAGCTATGAGGAAATCTTACCTAAAAGAATTGGTCTATCAAGTAAATGGAGCTGCCATAGAGGTTCATAAAGCAACTGGCCCTGGATTATTGGAAAGTGTTTACCAAAAATGCCTTAGCCATGAGCTACAAAAAAGAGCTATAAATTTTTATTCAGAGTTGGTAGTGCCTGTTTCATATAAAGGACTGAAGTTAGATGCTGAGCTAAGGTGTGATTTTTTTGTTGAAGACACACTCGTGGTAGAAATTAAATCTGTGGATACAATGCATCCAATATTCGACGCACAATTGCTAACATATATGAAGTTATTAAAGGCACCACTGGGATTGCTGATAAATTTTAATGTAAAACACATTTTCAAAGAAGGACAAACAACTTTTGTTAATGAATTTTACAGAGATTTACCAGACTAATTTTTTAAACCATATAAGAAATATAAGGCCATATAAGTTTTGGGGCATACCTGCGAATGTTAATAAAAAGCTCTCATATGAGCTTATATGCCTTATATGGTAAAGTTTTTTTTAACCA
>PWND01000120.1 GCA_003557965.1 Bacteroidales bacterium
AAAAGTTTTTCAAGAGCGGGGAGGATTCGTTTTGCCTAGCCTTTTTTGTAACTTTTTGTGGCAATGACAAAAAGTTAATATAAAAAAAACATATAATAGCATCTGAAAACAGACGTGCCAGCCAGGCACGTCTGTACATGGATTAGCATTTTTCTCTGGGGGAGACGTGCCAAGAGGCTCGTCTCTACATTCTATCGCTATTTGCCCTCGCTGAGGGCGTTTTGCTCATCCACGGGATCTCTCACTCCGCGTTGCTTCGTTTGAGATGACCCGTGGGAATGGTTAATTAGGAAATTGGTGGATTGGTTAAATGGTTGATTTGGAAAAATGGGAAATTGGTTGCACCTCGGCAGGCAAGTGGAAAATTGGCTGATACAGCATAGTTATAAAATACCCGGAAAATAATCAAAAGATGTTTTATTTGTCAGTAATTCGTTTTTGATATTTTTCAAAAAGCTTTTGATGCTTGTTGTTCATGTCAATTTTTTTTCCAAAAACATAAACCTGTTTAATTTGCGTTGAAAATTTTACAGGGTTACCATCACTTATTATTAAGTTAGCATTCTTGCCAATATCAATGCTGCCAGCAACATTGTCAATTCCAAGAATTTCAGCAGGATAAAGAGTAATGGCTTTTAAGGCTTCTTCTTCCGGCAGGCCAAATGCCACTGCCGAGGCTGCATGGTAAGGCAACCTGTATGCTGATGCTGCACCAAGGTCGCCTGCAATGGCGAACTTTACCCCGGCTTCATATAGTTTTGCAACTCGTGCATAAGACGCTCCATAGTGTTCCCATTGTCTTGCAGGGCCACCGATTACGGGAGTTATTATAACGGGTATTTCTTTTTCAGCCAGTTGGGTTGCCAGGTAAGCGGCATCTCTGCCTCCGGTCAAAACCATACTTAGACCTTCACTTTCAGCCCAACTTATTGCTGATTGTATTTCGCTGATTTCATTAGCATGAATATACACAGGCAGTTCTCCTTCTATAACACTAATCATTGATTCCCATCTTATATCTTTAGGGATATCTTTGTTTGCCTTTTTAGCTTTGAGGTATCTTTTTGCATCATCAAAAGCTGACGTTATCAGTTCAATTTGTTTTCCTGCATTGTTGTTGTTTATCATGGAAGGCCAATTTATTATTAAGCCTACCGGAGCTTGCATTGTCATTTGCTCCCACGTCCAGCCATCAGTATATAAAGCAGCCGATTGGCCTGCTATTAAACTATTTATTGGTGTAGAAACAACAATTGCGATTCCATAAGAAGCCGCCACACCTAAATGCGTTGTGCCGGGATTAAAAGCAACTTCTGCCCTTACATTCGGATTAATATCTCCAAGCTCATTAAAATCTGAGGTTACCGGGACAGACCATATTTCTGCCAACCCCATCAAACTCCTGGCATGTATAAAAGCAGGATATACATGCATGCCATCGTAATTTTGCACTTTCGCAGATTCAGGAATATCAATGTTTTTTCCTATTGATAAAATTTCCCCGTTCTCTATTAATATCATGCCATCATTTATTACACTATCATTGGTGTGAACAAACCCGGCCTTAATAATTACCGGGCCGCCTGGCTCTAAAGAAGGTGTTTGTGCAATTTGAGATGTGCTAATTAGCACAAGCATAACAGATGTTATAGCATAATATAATATCGGGCTTTTATAATATTTTTTTGTTCTCATTTTAACAGAATAAAGTATTTATAATATTTTCTTATAAAATTATTTTGATAAAATCTTCTGAATTAATAAAGACCTTTCATTTTTGATTTTTTCCTGAATTTTTGCATCTGCTTCCTTGTCAAAATATTTTCTTCCATCTACCCATGTTTGATCAGCCGTAGTGTATGCTGAAAGAGGATGTCCGTTCCAAATAACAAAGTCTGCGTCTTTTCCCTCTTCTAAAGAGCCTGTTCGGTGGTCAATTTGTAAAATTTTTGCCGGATTTATTGTGATTAAGTTCATTGCCTCTACTTCACCAACTCCGGTGCGCAAAGTTTTTCCTGCCTCCCAGTTCATCCTGGTTGCAAGTTGTGTGTTGTCGGAGTGCAGGCTGGTAAGTACACCTGCATCAAGTAATAGTTTTGCATTTTGATGAATAGCATCAAATGATTCAAACTTAAACGATGACCAATCTGTCCAGACAACAGCAGCAGCGCCATGCTTATACAGTTCTTCAGCAACTTTATATCCTTCAACAGTATGTTCAAATGAAGCAACTTTAAACCCAAACTCTTCAGCCAGCCTCATCATCATAAGTATTTCATCTTGCCTGTAGGCATGAACATGAGCCAACCTCTTGCCTTTTAATACTTCTAATAATGCTTCAAGTTGCAAATCTTTCCTGAATGGAATGTGTTCTCTTCTTTTGCGGTTTTTTGCAGCTTCTTTTTCTTTTTCGTATTGTAATGCTGCAAGGAAGGCGTCTTTTATTATTTGCTCAGTTCCCATACGAGTATCCGGATATCTTCCTGATGTACGCTTAACATTTTCACCTAAAGCAAATTTAAGTCCGGGCTTAGCGCCATCAAATTGCAAATCATTAGCCACAGACCCCCACCGCATTTTTATAACTGCACTTTGCCCTCCTACAGGATTTGCTGAACCGTGAAACAAATTAGCAGTAGTTAATCCGCCTGCAAGCAACCTGTAAATCCAAACGTTATTAGCATTCAACACATCTTCTATACGCGTTTCCGAAACTACAGCATCTCCAACTTCATTAACACCTCCTGAAATACTTGTATGTAAGTGCGGGTCAATTAATCCCGGGCTTACATGCCTGCCTTGAGCATCAACAACTTTTGCCCCGTTTGGCTGAGCAATGTTTTTTGCTATTCTTTTTATTTTGCCTTTTTCAACAAGCATGTCATAACCTTCCAAAACTCCTCTTTCTCCCTGTGTCCATATTATTGCGTTTTTAACAAGGACATAATCAGGCTGAGCAGGCTTAGATTCTATTCCATACTCCATAGCAGGGTAAAGCAAGGGCAAATCCAGCTTACGGGGCTTTTCGCCGCTGTCCTTATTGCGATTATTATCACTTTCTTTGCTTGTTCTTTTGGCCATCCAGGAAAAAAACTCACTGTTTGATGTTTTTCCAACCCCAAGCATTTCAGAAGAATAAACAGAGGCAGAAAGCCTGAAACCATCATAAATGCTGTCTTTTTCTATGGTAAACGATAATCTGTTATCAGACCAACTTACATCACTAAGTTCTTTTTCTGTTTCTTCAAGTCCGGAAGTTAGCTTTGCTGACAATTGATTGCCTGATTTATTAATTTTTAATATGTTTTTTTCAAACGGCATGCCTGATAATTCCCATATTCCTTCTGCCACTACTTCTTCTTTAATAACGTGTTTTTTGCCTTGAACCCATACCTGCATAATATCCGAGCTTTTGTCAAAAATGCTTCCGTCACTAATAAAAAAACAAGCAGACTTTCCTTTGGCAATACTGCCATGAAGTTCATCAATGCCAAGCATTTTTGCAGGAATTGTGGTTAAAGAGGCTAAAGCTTTTTCCTCACTAAAGCCTTGCTTTACAGCGTTCCTGATATTTTTCAGGAAATCGCTTTGGTTGCTAAGTCCGTATGAAGTAACAGCAAAGCTCAATCCTGCTTGCTCCAGCATATAAAGGTTTTGCGTTGCAAAATACCAGTGCCTTAGTTCTTGTAACGAAAGATTAAGGCTTACTTCAGGAGATTTCGCATCCGGTTTCCCAGGAAAAGCGACAGGAATAATTAGCGGAATGCCGGTTTGCTTAACCTCAGGGATTCTTTTATACTCATGGCCGCTTCCTACAACCCAAATATTTAAATCAAACTCTTTAGCCAATCTGTGTGCACGAAGTATCCATTGCTCATCAAATGATTCTATAATAAAAGGTTTATTACTGCTAACAGCTTTAGATAATTCAGCCAGTGCAGGGTTATACTCCGGCCTTGAAATGCTTCCGGGATTATTTTGCCAATAAGTGTTTATTTGCTCGTACCACGTAGCATCATAAAAGCTTTGGCGCATAAGGGCAATTGCGCCCATAACGGATGTAGGGTATGAGCGGCCAAGTTCACGGCTTGTTCGGAATGATAATCCTTGTGATATATCAGCCGAAATAATTTGCTTTGAGGGAATATCATCAGCCAACTTAACTATTGAGCCATAACCGCGAAATATCCCTGCATCCGACATAGTATGAGTCATTACAAAGCCCTGTGAACGCATTTTCTTTGCAAGCTTTTCATCATAACTATACTCTGATGAACTTCGGTAGTGGCTTCTGACCTGACGGCTCCAGTGCATAGACTTTCCTGAAGAATTAGCTGTTTCGGCAATTTCTTTTGGTGTTGGCAAGCCAAAGGAAGAATACATCTCAATAAAGCCGGGATAGATATATTTCCCTTTAGCGTCAATTACTTTTGCATCGGCAGGAATTTCAATATTTTCGCCAATATCTTCGATTATGCCATCTCTTATAACTATAGTTCCATTTTCAATGGACTGTTGAGGGCTTGATACTATAAATGCATTGGTAAATGCGTAAATATTTACGGGATTTTCTCTCAGGCCTTTTTGACGATGTGTCTGGCACATAGAATTAGGAGCTGCCAAAAAGCTCAAATTCATTATTATTATTGTAACTATTACCCTCATTATTGTTTTTGGTTAAGAATACTTGTTAATCAGGAAATAAAAAATGTCACTGCTAAATTAGCGAATATAAGAATAGCTGTTTGTTAACACTCTATAAAAGAATGTATTAATTATTGTTAAACAATTTTGAAAATAGTAACGTACAGGGAATATCATCACGCCCCCACTTATGGTGAGGAAAATGAGAAACAAATATTGGTATTATTGTTTGTTAGTATGCAAGTTGCCCTAATTGCATAAATGTACCTGTAACCACTACTATGGCAGTAATAATAATTAAGGCTAAGTAAACAATTAGCAATACCCCTTTAATGGTCCAGTATATTTTTTGCATTTTAAAAGCTTTTTCAAGCTGCAAAGAATCTTTTGTAAAGTAAAAACCGGAGACATTACTTGCATATCTGAATAAATAAAAATTTATAAAGAAAAAGATAACTGTTAGTACCAGGTAAATGATGCCATAAATAAGCATAAAGCCACCTGCAGTTGGCATGCTTGACCCAAAAACAAGCATAAAGACAGAACTCAAAGCCATTATACCTGTCAATATAAAGCCCATTACACTTAGAAACTTCATCCATGGTACTGAACCCTGCAGGTTCTTGATAGCTAAATTGGTTAAGACTGCTTCATTATTGTTTTCCTGGGTTGCCTGGTTATTTTGTTCCATAGTTATAGATTTTTTGATTTAATGAAAAACATAAATATTTTGTCAAAAATAATATAATTTAATGAACATCAAGGCCATGTCGCATATAAATCAGATGCTCCATAGTTTTTAATATTTCTGTGGTGTATTCATTAACAGCCTTTACACTTCCCGGCAATGTGTACACAAGAGTATCTCTGATTAGTCCAGCAACACTTCTGCTAAGTAATGCATTTGGTTTTTGAGCACCATATTTTGTTCTGATCATTTCCATAATACCCGGTATTTCTTTATCAAGCATAGGCTTAACTACTTCTACCGTTATATCTCGCTGTCCGATGCCAGTTCCGCCAGTTGTAAATATTACATCATACCCGTTATAAACGTCTTTTTCTACTACGAGGGATAGGCTTTCAAAATCATCAGGAATTATTGTATGGTCTATTTCAATAATTCTGGGTTTGTCATCAAAATAGTCCTTTAATATTTCAATAATTCTTGGGCCGCTTCTGTCCTCGTATTCACCTCTGCTTGCCCTGTCGCTTAGTGTAACAACTTTGAATTTAAATACACGCGGTTGATATTTAAAAGAATCACCGGCTTTAAGTTCGCCGCCTTTTACTACAGTAGCAAATATGCCTTCTTTAGGCATTACGCAGTTGCCAACTTCTTTAAAAATGGCGCAAGTGTTTCCATGGCATTCTTTGCCTATTTGCGTAATTTGCAGTTCAACTTTTTTTCCTACCAGCCTGTCCATTGGCGAAGTATTTATAAGCTCAAGGCCTTCTGTGGTAATGTTTTCTGCAAATTCACCAAATTTAATTTCCCTGCCGGCTTGTTCAGAGAACCTGTCAACACTTTCTTTGCCCAGCAGGCTTACCTGGCGATGCCACTGCCCTGAGTGAGCATCTCCTTTTACGCCGTTGTTATCTAAAACTATAGAATCAACAGGCTTTTTAATAGTGCCTTTTTCTTCTGATATATTTACTGATAAAACTTTTACTTCCATAATGAAATTGTTTAATATTTTTTCTTTTCAATTAACTCAATATTATTAATTACCATTTCTTTATCCACGGCTTTGCACATATCATATATTGTAAGAAGTGCAACACTTACAGCAGTAAGAGCTTCCATTTCAACGCCCGTTTGCCCATTGCACTTTACTGTTGAAACAATGGCAACACCATTGTTTTCAAGTGTGGCATTTACGTCAACCTTAGATATTGCTAAAGGATGACAAAGGGGAATAAGGTTACTTGTGTTTTTTGCTGCTTGTATTCCGGCAATTTCAGCAACTGATAAAACATCACCTTTCTTTATATTATTTTGAGAAATTAATTTTACAGTTTCATCACTTAAACTGATAAAACCTTTAGCTGTAGCTATTCTTTGCTGAACAGGCTTTTGGCCTACATCAACCATTTTAGCTTTACCTTTTTCGTCAGTATGAGATAGTTTTGCCATCCTTTTTGCTTTATTAAAAAATTAGCCGCCAATATTATAAAAGTAGCTATAATTGCTAACAGACCCTTTTTTCGGCTTAGCATTTATAGCAAATTCTATTGCTTTTTTTATACCAGTTTTCCTGATATCATACTCAATATCACTAAACAAGCAGGGTTTCATTTTTCCGTCGCTTGTAAGCCTGAGCCGGTTACAGTTTTTGCAGTCACCACCGGTTCCTCCGTGTACAATACCAAAATGCCCTGTTTTTAAATCCATCTT
>PWND01000035.1 GCA_003557965.1 Bacteroidales bacterium
GAGAGACGCACGGCCGTGCGTCTCTACAACAATAACAACGCCGTGCGTCTCTAAAATAACAACGCCGTGCCATATATTCACCATCCGCAATATTTTTATTCAAAACAATAATTGCATGCAAATGGTTGGGCATTAATATAAATTCATCCAAAAACAATTCCTGCCTGATTTCAAATGATTTATGCCACTCCTCACAGGCAATTTTACCAAAATCATTGTATTCCATTTTTCCATTAATTATATCGCCGAAATGACATTCTCTTCCTGCAGTAACAATCGTAATAAAATATAAACCATCAGATGAATAATCCCAGCCACGCAACCTGTTTGATTCTGACCGGTATTTTCCTTTAAATTTTCCCATTATGACATCTCCCTGAAGAATTATCTCATTAATACACCAATCAATATAGACAAAAATACTAAAAATTAATATATCGAAATAAAAATCTAATTAGAATTATAAATAATGCGTTTAAAATTAATAAGAGATATTTGGTGATTTTAGAAATTCTTCCCATCCTATTCACATAAATAGTCTGAAGAATTATTTATCTTTGAATTTTTAATGCAATAATTTTCAAAAAAATATGGGAAGTATAAAGATTATCAGTTGGAATATTAATGGGATAAGGGCTTCGGTGAAAAAGGGGCTTTATGAAAAGGTGAATGATTTAGGCCCTGACATATTGTGTGTACAGGAAACAAAAGCAAACAATGAAATAGTAGAAAAAATTGCTAAAGAGCTTGATGGCTATCACTTATTTGTTAATTCTGCCGTGAGGCCGGGATATTCAGGAACAGCAGTTTTTACGCGCATAAAGCCGGATTCGCATAATTACGATATGGGTATAGAAGAACATGACCAGGAAGGAAGGCTTATCACGGTTGAGTATAAAGGTTTTTACCTTGTAAATGTTTATACTCCTAACTCTGGTTCAGAATTAAAAAGGCTTGATTATCGCGAAAAATGGGATAATGCTATTATTGAGTATTTGAAATCGCTGAAGGCTAAAAAGCCTTTAATTTTTACCGGTGATCTTAATGTTGCCCACGAACCTATAGACTTAGCACGTCCCGAAGCAAATTATGATAAAACTGCCGGTTATACACAAAAGGAAATTGATGGTTTTAAGAAGGTATTGTCGCTTGACCTGGTAGATACTTATCGTCATTTTAATGGCGACAGAATTCAATATTCATTTTGGAATCAACGTTTCAGGGCACGTGAGAGAAATGTTGGATGGCGCATAGATTACTTCATGGTAAGCCGGCAAATTATCGGGCAAATCAAGTCGGCATTTATTTTGGATGAAATTATCGGTTCTGATCATTGTCCGGTTGGAATTGAGGTTGACAGCAGCCTAATAAAATAACAGCTTTTTCATGGTGTTTTTGCCTTTTGTCAACTACCATGTTTTGCAGAGTTGTCAACATCAGCGATAAATAATTCAAGGTCGTAAAGCACTTCATCAGAATTCTTTCCAAGTTTATTATCAAGGTGATATGCTGCATTTATTAAAGGGATTTTTCTCAAAGCCTTAATTGTATTTTCAATATTATACCTGCTGTCGCCTGATTGTATCAGCATTAAATAATCCAGTTGCGGAGGGGATTTAAAAAGGACTGTATTATCATTTTTATTATTTAACATAAAAACCCTCAAAAACAGCACTTCATTGCTGTATTCAAAAATATTAAAGCTTTCTGCATTCTCCGAGCCGGGGTTTTTATATTGAAATGTTCCAAAATGTTGAAAATCATATTTTAATTCATGATTTAATATCCAGCACAGCCTGTAATCTTTTGCCGGGCAAAAAATTCCAATGACACTAAAGTCGGGTTTGTACTGAATTTTAAATGGAATCTTTTTTGTCATAGCTAATTGCTTAACAAACAATTACTAATAAAACAATAAAGGTAAAATAAAAAGTGTGAATTTCAAAAGCTTCTGTAGTTATTCTGATTCTTTAGGGAATAGTTTTCTCCATGCTGATGCTGCTGCGTTTTGTTCAGCTTTTTTTATTGAAAAATCTTTTCCTGAAGCGATAATCTCATCCTCTATTAGCAGGTTTACTTCGTATAATTGAGGGCTTTTGCCGTTTTCGTGGCCGTTTACAAGCGAAAACTCAATTTTTTTCTTTTCTTTTTGGATGTATTCAATAATTTTGCTTTTGTAGTTTATTTCTTTTTCAAGGATTTCGTCAAGGTCCATATAAATATTCATTACTTTATTTATAAGGATTTTTTGAGTAAACCTATAACCTTTATCAAGGTAAACGGCCCCTACGAATGCTTCAAAAGCATCACCGCTAATAGATGAGCTTTGAGAATTTTTATCAAGGTTAGAAACTATAAGCTTGTCTAATCCGAGTTTTCTCGATAACTGATTCAGATTCGAGCGGCTTACAATTCTTGATCTTATTTCGGTAAGGAAACCTTCATCTTTATATGGAAATTTTTTAAACAGGTAGTCTGCAATAACTGAGCTTAAAATAGCATCACCTAAGAATTCAAGTCTTTCATTACAATACTTGAAGCCTGTATTAGTGGTAAGGGCAACAGATTTGTGCCTGAAAGCCAACTTATATAATGAAATATTATCGGGATTATACCCGAAAATATTTTTAACAGCCTCCGATAATTTCTTGTCGGAGGCTGTTTTCTTCTTATTAAATAATTTTTTAAAATTCAAAATCTCAGAAAGACTATTCTACATACTTTTTAAATGCAACACAAGCATTATGTCCTCCAAAGCCGAAAGTATTACTTAGAGCTACATTTACTGTTTTTTTCGCGGCTTTATTGAATGTGAAATCAAGTTTTTCAATTTCCGGATCATCAGTAAAGTGATTAATGGTAGGAGGAACAATATCATTTTGTGTTGATAAAATAGTTGCAATAGCTTCAATAACTCCTGCAGCACCAAGCAGGTGCCCTGTCATTGATTTTGTAGAGTTAATTGCCATTTTAAAGGCGTGTTCTCCAAAAAGCCCAACAATTGCCTTTGGTTCAGCGATATCACCCACAGGAGTAGCTGTACCATGAGTATTAATATGGTCAACTTCTTCAGGCTTTATTTCGCCATCTTCTAAAGCATATTTCATAACATTTTTTGCGCCCAGCCCTTCGGGATGAGGTGCAGTCATGTGGCTGGCATCAGCCGAAAGGCCACCGCCGGCAACTTCACAATATATTTTTGCGCCTCGCTTTTTAGCATGTTCCAACTCTTCAAAAATAATTGCACCCCCGCCTTCACCAAGTACAAAACCATCACGATCTTTGTCGAAAGGCCTTGATGCTGTTTTTGGGTCATCATTACGCTCTGAAATTGCTTTCATGGCACTGAACCCGCCTATGCCAGGCTCTGTAACAGCAGCTTCCGAGCCTCCGGTAACAAAAACATCAGCTTTATTCATCCTGATAAAGTTGAAAGCATCAATTAGCGCATTTGCTGCTGATGCACATGCAGATGTTGTTGTAAAGTTGGGGCCTCTGAAGCCATATTTTATAGATATATGCCCTGCAGGAATATCTGCAATCATCTTTGGTATGAAAAATGGGCTAAACCTTGGTGTGCCATCTCCTTGTATAAAGCTGGTGACTTCCTGCATTAAAGTTTCAAGTCCACCTATGCCGCTTCCCCATATAACACCTGTACGGTCAAGATCAAGCTTGCTAACATCTATCCGGGAGTCAGCAATAGCTTCATCAGCCACAATCATAGCATACTGGGTGAAACGATCGTACTTACGTACTTCTTTACGGTCAAAATAATCTTCCCACTTGTAGTTTTTTACTTCACATGCAAAGCGGGTTTTAAATTTCGATGCGTCAAATCTTGTTATAGGCCCTGCTCCGCTTACACCATTAAGCAACCCGTCCCAGTATTCAGAGACGGTATTGCCTATTGGTGAAAGAGCGCCTAATCCTGTTACGACTACTCTTCTTAATTTCATTTAAAGCTAGTTAGGTTTTACTTATTGGTATTCTCAATGTATGCAATAGCATCACCTACTGTGCTGATTTTTTCTGCTTGGTCATCAGGAATCGCTATATTAAATTCCTTTTCAAATTCCATTATCAGCTCCACTGTATCTAGTGAATCTGCACCTAAATCATTTGTAAAACTTGATTCTGGTGTAACTTCTTTTTCGTCTACGCCAAGCTTATCAACAATGATAGCTTTAACTCTTGTTGTAATGTCAGACATAGTTTTCTCCTTTTTTTGTTAACAGTCTGCAAAGATAAAAGATTAATATCTTCTTAAACAAACTTTTTTTTGCCAATTTTGATATTATCCTTGTAATAATTTGTTATCCTGCTATTTATAATAAACTAAAAACTTAGTTGACAAATGGTGTATTAGCCTAAAATGAAAAATTTTGTTTTTTTGTGCTAAAAGTGCATCTAATTAAGTGTTTTCACCAGTGAATCTATGATTTTTCTTAATAATTTTGTACCTTTAAATGTTTAGTAATAATTAATGGTTAATTTTATGTCAAAGCGATTTACATTTGTTACGTTGGTTACAGCTGCATGTATATTGTCGGTTGTAATTTTTATTTTTTCCGCTGAAAAAGAGGATGCTGATAGTTTATACGAACAGGATTTTATTGATAATTATAATATATATGCAATTCCGCTTCCTGAAACCTTAACACTTGCAGGCCAGTTAGTGCCAATGCACAGGTATTATGTCAGGGAGCAATTTGACAGGGAGCTTCTTATTAATAGTTACTGGCAATCACAAACTGTACAATTTTTTAAGAGAGCCAACAGGTATTTTCCCATAATTGAAAGTATTCTTGCTGAGCATAATGTTCCGGATGATTTTAAGTATCTTGCTTTGATTGAAAGTGGCCTGATGAATGTTATTTCGCCTGCCGGAGCTACTGGATATTGGCAAATACTGGAAAGCACCGGGAGAGAATATGGCCTTGAAGTAAGCTCGTACGTTGATGAAAGATATCACCTTGAAAAAGCTACTGTTGCTGCGTGTAAATATCTTTTAAAAGCAAAAGAAAAATACGGATGCTGGATACTTGCAGCTGCAGCTTATAATATGGGAAACAGAGGGCTCGACAGGCAATTAAGCAGGCAAAAGGTAAACTCATATTTTGACTTAAACCTTAATGAAGAAACATCCCGGTATATTTTTAGAATACTGGCTGTAAAGCATATTTTTGAAAACCCGGAAAAAGCAGGATTTCATTTTCGCGAATCAGACTTATATCAACCTGTTGAGTACAAAACAGTAACAGTAAATTCAAGCATTGAATGCCTTGTAGATTTCGCATTTAGCCATAATACCACATACAGGGAAATTAGATTGCTGAACCCCTGGCTCCGGAGGTACGAACTTCCTAACAGAAAAGGCAAAGAATACATAATTAGGATTCCTATGTAATGTATTTATACTATTAATATTTTTGATTATTAATAAGCCCGGCTTTCCATATTACAATTATTGATTTTTGAAAAAAAACTTTTATTCAAGGTTTTTGTTTATTTTTATGGCTGAATATGATTTTTATAAATCATTACAACATTTTCAACATATAATATCAAAGAAATATGCTCACATTTATTCTTAATAATAAAATTATAAAAGAAGATATTCACCCAGGAACATCTTTACTTGATATAATCCGGTACAAAAAAGATCTTTATGGGACAAAAGTAGGTTGCAGGGAAGGGGATTGTGGTGCATGTACTGTTCTTGAGGGGAGCCTTATTGGAGAAAAGGTAGTATATAAAAGTATAGTTTCGTGCCTTACTCCGGCAGGAAATATTCATGGGAAGCACATTGTAACTATTGAAGGGTTAAATATGAGTAAGCTTTCGCCGGTACAGGAGGCCTTAGTTGATAATTCAGGTACGCAGTGTGGCTTTTGCACACCGGGCTTTGTTATGTCTCTTACTTGTCATTGTATGGAGGAGAATATTTCCGACAAAAGCAAAGCCATTAACGCTATTAGTGGCAATATTTGCCGGTGTACCGGGTATAAATCAATAGAAAGAGCAGCAGGGGATATTAGCAGCCTTATGAAAAATAAGGATATAAAGAATCCTGTTATGTGGCTGGTTGAAAAGGAGTTTATTCCTGCTTACTTTAAAGATATTCCCGGAAAATTAAAAAGTATTCAAAACACCACTGAAAGTAATGGCTCATTAGTAATAGGAGGAGGCACTGATCTTATGGTTCAAAAGCCGGAAGAAGTTGCTGATAAAAGCCTTAAAATGCTTTATAATGATAGCGGTTTTAAGGGCATTTTCGTTGAAAACAATAAGTGCATAATAAATGCATCATCAACGGCTTCTGACATTATGAATTCGCAAGTGGTACAAGAAGTTTTCCCGGAAATATTAACCACTTTTAAGCTGGTTTCGTCAGAGCCTGTTAGAAATATGGGAACTATTGCGGGGAATATTGTTAACGCTTCACCAATTGCCGATTTAAGTATATTTTTTCTTGCGCTCAACCCGGATCTTATTCTTATCAAGGGAAATAAGCAAAGAAACGTTAAGCTAAAAGACTTTTATCTTGGTTACAAAAAACTAGACCTGGAAGATGGAGAGCTTATAAAGAGTTTGGTTTTTGAAATTCCAGAAAAACCTTACTTTTTCAATTTTGAAAAAGTAAGTAAAAGAACATACCTTGATATAGCCAGTGTAAACTCGGCATGCTTTATAAAGGAAGAAAAAGGTGTAATATCCAATTGCTTTTTTACTGTGGGCGGTGTTAGCCCTGTGCCTTTATTTCTCGAAAAAACCTCTGCTTACCTGGAAGGTAAAGAAATAAGCATTGAAAGCATTTCTTCGGCTGCAGGCATTCTACAAGAGGAAATATCTCCAATTAGTGATGTACGTGGTAGTGAAAAATATAAACGCTTATTGGCAAGGCAATTGTTTTTTGCTCACTTTATTAAGTTGTTTCCGGGAAAAATAACATTTAACAAACTTATTGAAAACAATAATATTGTATGAAGAATACTGATTCAACAGGACATGTAAAAGGGCAATCAATATACATAGATGATATTCCTGTAAAAAAAGGAACATTATATGCAGCTATTTTGGGCTCTCCTGTCGGGCACGGGAAAATTCAAAGGCTCGATATTTCCAGGGCTGAAGCAATAGATGGTGTTGAGAAAATATTTGCTTACAAAGATATTCCCGGTGAAAATCAAATAGGAGGTATTGTAGAAGATGAGCCTTTGTTTGCAGAAAAAGAGCTTCATTTTTATGGACAGCCAATAGCATTAGTAGTTGCAACAAGTGAGCCTATTGCAAGGAAGGCTCTAAAGGAGATAGTTTTGGAAACTAATGAGCTGGAAGCAATAACAGATCCGAGAGAGGCCTGCGAAAAAAAGGAATTCCTGATACCACCCCGTACTTTCAAAATTGGAAATATAAAAGAAGCATGGAAAAGCTGTGAGTATATTTTTGAGGGCCGTGTTGATTCTGGTGCCCAGGAGCATTTATATATTGAAACCCAGGGTTCTTATTCTTATCCTATGGAGAATGGCTCGGTAAAAATTCACTCTTCAACACAGGGGCCTACTGCAGTGCAAAAAACAGCCGCTAAGGTACTTGGATTTCCTATGCATAAGGTTGAAGTTGATGTTACCCGCCTTGGTGGTGGTTTTGGCGGCAAGGAAGATCAGGCCTCGGCTTATGCTTGTATGTCGGCAGTTGCAGCTCACTTACTGCAAAAACCTGTAAAGCTTGTGCTGCACCGGCTCGACGATATTAAAATGACAGGAAAAAGGCATCCTTACAGCTCTGATTTTAAAATTGGGCTTTCCAAAGATTTAAAAATATTAGCATACCAGGCTAAATTATATCAAAATGGAGGTGCTGCTACCGACCTTTCGCCGGCTATAATGGAACGAACTTTATTTCACTCAACAAATTGCTACTTTGTGCCCAACACTGAAGTAACAGTATTTAGCACTAAAACAAATCTGCCACCTAATACTGCATTTAGAGGCTTTGGAGCACCCCAGGGTGCTTTTGTTATCGAAGCTGCTATTTCTAAAGCTGCAAATGAGCTTAATGTGCCTAAAAATCTTATCCAGTGTAAAAATTTTCTGAAAGAAAAAGATGAGTTTCAATATGGGCAAATTGCTGAAAATGTAAATATTTCAAAATGCTTTGATTCTCTTGATAAAAAGTATCAGATTGAAAAACTTGAAAAAGAAGTTCTGGAATTTAACAAGAATAACAGTGGCTACAAGAAGGGATTTTCAATTATGCCGGTATGCTTTGGTATTTCTTTTACTAAAACACCAATGAATCAGGCCAGGGCTTTAGTGCACATATACCAGGATGGCAGTGTTGGTATTAGTACAGGGGCTATTGAGATGGGGCAGGGAGTAAATACTAAAATGGCACAGGTGGCAGCAAAGGTATTTTCCATAAATATTTCGCGAATTAAACTGGAATCAACAAATACTACAAGAGTTGCCAATACTTCGCCTACCGCTGCCAGTTCGGGTGCCGACCTTAATGGTAATGCAACAAGGATAGCCTGTGAAGCATTACTAAAAAGACTAACACAAACTGCAGCCCAAATGCTTAACACTAAGCCTGAAAATATATCAATAAATGATGAAGCTGTAATTTGTAATGGCAAAAGAACAGAAATAAAATGGGAAAAGCTTGTAGAAACAGCATTTCTTGATAGGGTTTGCCTGACGGAAAACGGTCATTACGCAACACCATTAATTCATTTTGACAAAGCTAAAGAAAAGGGCCATCCTTTTGCATATCATGTTTATGGTGTTGCTGCTACTACAATAACACTGGATTGTTTAAGAGGTACTTATGAAGTTGATAAAGTCCTTATAATTCATGATTTCGGCAACAGCATTAACCCGGTTATTGATCAAGGGCAAATAGAAGGGGCTTTAGTTCAGGGAATTGGCTGGATGACTCTTGAAGAAGTTGTATTCGACAAAAAAGGTAAACTTTTATCGAACAGCTTATCAACTTACAAAGTTCCTGATATTTATGCAGCTCCCAAAGTAATAGAATGTACGCCACTGGAAACAGAAGGGCCTGAACTTGCTGTTTTAAAATCGAAAGCAGTAGGAGAGCCTCCGTTTTTATATGGAATAGGTGTGTTTTTTGCTATTCAAAACGCTATTAAAGAATTTAACAAAGAGTATAAGCCGGATTATGATGCACCGCTAACACCCGAAAAAGTATTATTAAGGCTGTATGATAAGTGACGTATAAAATTATTTACTATACTTTTTTATAATTAATGTAGAATTAGTACCTCCGAAACCGAATGAATTAGATAAAATAGTGTTAATCTTTTTCTCGGTTGTTTTATGAATAATATTCATATTTAGCACAGAATCATCAGGAGTTTCAAAATTAATATTTGGTGCAATAAAGTCATTGTGCATCATAATCATAGAGTATATAACTTCACTTGCACCACCCATCCACATCTCATGTCCGGTCATTGATTTAGTAGAACTGATAGGCACTTTATGATTACCAAAAACCAGGTCAAGAGCTTTTGCTTCATATTCATCGCCGACAGGGGTAGAGGTGGCATGTGCATTTACATAATCAATATCTTTGACGTTTATGTTTGCATTTTTAATAGCTCTTTCAAGAGAAACAACAGGCCCTTCAACATTAGGAACAGAGATATGGTCTCCGTTAGAAGAAAATCCGTAGCCGATTACTTCACCTAATATTGGAGCTCCTCTTTTAAGGGCAGAATCAAGGCTTTCAACAATTACGGTAGCGCCTCCGCCACTTGGTACTAATCCATCGCGGTTTTTATCAAAAGGCCGCGAAGCTTTATGGGGTTCATCTTCTTTCTTTGAAAAAGCATTTAAGCCGTCAAAACTTCCCATTGACTCAGCATTTACCTCCTGGCCACCACCTGTAATAATTATGTCTTGCTGGTTATTTGCAATTAAAAAGTAAGCCAGGCCAATTGCATGAGAACTGCTTGCACATGCTCCACTTATTGTAAAGTTTATGCCTTTTAGTTTTAATATAACTGCAAGGTTCATTGTTATTGTTGAGTTCATTGACTGAAAAATAGACCCTGAACCTATTAGTGCAGTATCCTTCTTTTGCCGTACAATATCTATTGCCTCTATCACCGGAATAGAAGAACTGTCGTTTCCGTATATAATTCCAACTTCATTTTGATTTAAAAAATCCTGGTCAATTTTTGCATTGTTTAGAGCTTCCATTGTAGCAACATAAGAATACTCTCCCTGCTCTGCCATCCCAATTCTCATCCTTCTTGGTAAAACTTTTTTTAACACAGGCCTTTCTATTATTCCTGTCAGGGCTGACCTGAATCCAAACTCCCGGCGTCGTGGGTCTACGCCTATGCCTGATTTACCGGCATATAGTGATTCTCTTACTTCGTCTAAATTTTTCCCAATTGTGGAATAAATTCCCATTCCTGTTATAACAACTCTTTTCATAATCAATTTTTTATATAAATTAACTATACATTCCTCCGTTTACTGATATTACTTCACCTGTAATATATGATGCTTTGCCTGAAGCTAAAAAACTAACAACTTCTGCAACTTCTTCAGGCTTGCCAAACCTGTTTAATGGAATAAGCGGCTTTAGCTGAGCCTCATCCATTTTTTCTGTCATATCTGTTTTTATAAAACCCGGGGCAACTGCATTAACAGTTACTTTTTTCTTGCCTACTTCCTGGGCCAATGATTTTGTTGCTGCTATTATTGCTCCTTTTGTGGCTGCATAGTTTACCTGCCCAGGCTGGCCTTTTTGCCCCGACAATGAAACAATGTTTATAATCCTGCCATTTTTCTTAACAATCATATTTTGCAACAATTGCTTGGTAACATTATAAAACCCAAACTGATTTGTCATTACAACAGACTCCCATTCTTCATCGGTCATAAATACCATTAAGTTGTCTTTTGTAATACCGGCATTATTAACCAGTACTTCTATGTGTTTATCAGGGTTTTCTTCAATCCATTTGCCCAAAACAGAGCTGACCTGTTCTTTGTCTGATACGTTGAACTGTATTAGTTCTCCATCACCTCCATCTTCTTTTATGCTGTTTAATGTATCCTGAGCTTCCTTCTCATTCGACCTGTAATTTACCAATACATAAAATCCATCTGAAGCTAACTTTTTGCAAACAGCTTTGCCAATACCTCTTGAACCGCCTGTGACTAATGCATACTTCATAACTTTATCCTATTTTGATTCTAAATCATTTTCAAACAGATATTCACTGATTTTTGCTATTTCTTCATACTTTGGTGTATCTTCCACAAAAGCAGGAACTATTTTTCGCAACTTGTTATACAATGTTTTTGTGTGTGATGATAATTTATCGTAATAATTAAGATAATCAACAGCCTGCAACAGTGCTATCATTTCAATTGCCAAAACATTATAGGCATTATCAATAACTTGCTTTGTTATTATAGCTGCATTAGTTCCCATGCTTACAACATCTTGATTGTCATTGTTGGTAGGAATACTATGCACATACATTGAATTAGAAAGTGTTTGGTTTTCAGCAACTGTTGATGTTGCTGTAAACTGAACTCCCTGCATTCCCAAATTTAAACCCAGCTTGCCCAAATTAACAAAAGGAGGTAGTTTTTCGTTCAATTTAGAATTACAGAGAAAAGCTAAATGACGTTCTGAAAGCATTGACAATTTTGTAATGGCAAGTTTTAATTTATCCATTTCAATAGAAACATAATCGCCGTGAAAGTTGCCTCCATGATATACATTTCTTGTCTTTAGGTCAACAATTGGATTATCACTTACCGAATTCATTTCGTTTAGCAAAATTCCTTCAGCAATTTTTACTGTATCCAAAACAGGCCCTAATATCTGGGGAACACATCTGAGAGAGTAGTATTCCTGTACTTTTCTTTGTACTATATGTTTTTTGCCGTTATTTTTCAGGCTATTATAAAAATGGTTTTCGCGCCTGTTTATTAGCTCACTGTCAGATAATGACTGCCTTAAATACTCTGCAATTTCACTTTGCCCGTGATGCTTTTTTACATTATTTAGTTCTTTTGAAAAGTAATCATCAAAAGACTCAACGATTTCTATTATTAAAGCAGATACAGCTAAAGCCCAGTTTAGCAAGCGCCTTGATTTAATTACATTTATCATGCCTATGCCTGTCATAACTGATGTTCCGTTTATCAATGACAAGCCTTCCCTTAATACAACTTTAATAGGCTTTAATCCAAGCTTGCTGAAAACTTCAGAAGTTGGCCTAAGTTCTCCTTTATAACTAACCAGGCCTTCGCCAATCATAGCAAGCGATAAGTGTGATAACTGCACTAAGTCGCCACTTGCACCAACCCCCCCATGCTCCGGTATATAAGGATAAACCTCATGATTGAGCATGTCTGTTAATAGATTAACACATGACGGATGAATCCCTGAAAATCCCTGAATAATTGAACGCATCCTTACAAACATGGCAGCCCTTACATAAAGATCAGGAATCTTGTTGCCAACGCCTGCAGCATGGCTTCTTATCAGATTATACTGCAAACTTACCTGATCCTCGCTGTCAATTACATACTGAGCCATAGGGCCAAAGCCAGTGTTTATTCCATATATTACTTTGTCTTTGGCAAAATCAACCAAAAAATCAAAACTTTCGCTAACCAGCTCCATACTATTATTATCAATTTCAAATTGTTGTTTATCAATAACAATAGACTGAAACTCGCTTATCGAAAACTCTTTTGTTGGAGAAATTTTTATCACTTAAACTTGAATATTTTTAAAGTTTTCTAAATTAACCAAAACTATAAGTAAAACCAGCTTTGCATTAGATTTGTTCATATTGGCTAATTATCTAATATAATTTTTTATATAATATCAAATTGCAAATATATATATTAAAATTTTCTTTTTTTAATCAAAGTAGCTTTGTATTATGCCAAAAAGTAAAAAACTACAATAAAGAATTAAACTTTTTTCATTATAATGTCCATTTTTTGTAATTTTGTAGTTGGTTTTTTCTAATAAGATTCAATGCTTTGTTAAAAATAATTATAATTTGTACAATCTTAATAACAAATCAATAAACCACAAAGTTTTGAATCTTAAATATTATTTAAAACATATTTAAAAGTATGCAAAGAGAGGAAATTATTAATAAGGTAAACGAATTTCTTGTTGATGAATTTGAAATCGAAGAGGACCAATTAACTGCTACTGCTCAGTTGAAAGATGACCTGGGAATTGAAAGCCTTGACTTTGTTGACATTGCAGTAATAGTAGAAAAAGAATTTGGAGTAAAAGTTGTAGGAGAAGAAGTTACTGATGTCAGAACTATTGACGACCTTTACAATTATATTTTTGATAAAATCAACAATAAATAAAAAATCCACAATAAATAATGGCATTATGGAGTGGGAGAAGCAGAGGTACTCCGCTAGGCTACAAAATTTTTATTTTCTTATTGAAATATTTTAATATAAGAATTGCTTATTTTGTTCTTGTCTTTGTTGCTTTTTGGTTTTTTTTATTTTCTGATAAGAAAGGTATCCATTATTATTTTAGGAATGTGTTAAACTATTCTTACCTGAAAACTCAGGTTTGTATATATAGAAATTTTTATGTTTTCGGACAGGTTTTAATTGACAGAATTGCTATTGCTGCCGGGTTCTCGACAAAGTTTACTTTTAATTTTGATGGTGAAGAGCATTTACATAAAATGGCTGAGGACAATACAGGGGGTGTTCTTATTGGCGCACACATCGGTAATTGGGAAATTGCCGGCAAACTTCTGGAAAGAATAAATACCAAAGTAAACATTCTTATGTATGATGGCCAGCAACATTATATCAGGGATTTGTTATCGTCGGTAATGAAAGATTACAATATAGAAATAATCTACATCAAAAAGAATAATAACGATTATCTGTTTAAAATAGCAGAGGTTCTGAAAAATAAAGAGTTTATTGCTATGCATGGCGACAGGTTTTTGCCTGGTACAAAAAACATAAGCAAGAAATTTTTAGGGAAAGAAGCAGATTTCCCTACCGGGCCGGTGTACCTGGCAAGTAAATATAATGTGCCTGTTGTTTATGTGTCGGCAATGAAAGAGTCAACAACACACTATCACTTTTATGCTACTACTCCTAAATATTATAAATACCCGTCGAAGTTGAAAGAACGACAAAAAGAAATAAGCATTATGCTTGATGATTATATTAATGAAATGGAAAGGATGATAAAAAAGTATCCTTTACAATGGTTTAATTATTATCAGTTTTGGAAAGAGGAGTAGTGTTAATTTTGAGTTTTATTTAATAAAAAACGATATTATGTACACATACGGATCAGATAAAAAGTCGGCAGTACAGGCAAAGTTTGATGCACAAAAGATAGCATTTGGGCCAATAATGTTTCAGGCTGCAAGGGCTATGAGAAATTTAGGTATTCTTGAAGCCCTTGATAAAAATATGAAAACCGGGCTTACTATTAAAGAAGTTGCAAATGAATGCAAACTAAATATTTATGGTACTAAAGTTTTACTTGAAGCTGCTATCAGCCTGGAAATTGTTTTTGTAAAAGATGGAAAATTCTTTTTATCAAAAACCGGTTGGTTTATTCTTAATGACCAACTTACTAAAGTAAACATGGATTTCACACATGATGTAAACTATCTTGGGTTTCACAAACTGGAAGAGTCAGTACAAAACAGCAAACCCGAAGGGTTAAAAGTATTTGGCGACTGGGAAACTGTTTATGAAGCCCTTTCCAAACTGCCTGAAAATGTGAGAAAAAGCTGGTTTGCTTTTGACCATTATTATTCTGATATAGCATTCCCCGAAGTATTACCTGTAATTTTTGAAAGTAAGCCATTAAAAATTCTGGATGTTGGAGGAAATACCGGGAAGTTTTCAATTAAGTGCTGTGAATATGACAGTAATGTTAATGTTACCATTTTAGACCTCCCGGGGCAGCTTAATGATGCATATAAAAATATTGAAAAAGCCGGATTTTCAGATAGAATTGACGGGCATGGTATGGACTTGCTTGACTCTGCAAAGCCTTTCCCAAAAAACTATGATGTTGTTTGGATGAGCCAGTTTCTTGATTGCTTTTCACAAGAAGATATTTTGCATTTGATAAAAAGGGCAAAATTCGCACTAAATAAGAATGGTGCATTATATATCCTTGAAACATACTGGGATAAACAAAAATATGATGCTGCCATGTACAGCTTACATGCAACATCATTATACTTTACCTGCATTGCAAATGGAAACAGCCAGATGTATCATTCAGAAGATATGTGTAAGCTTGTTGACAAAGCCGGGATGAAAGTCGAAACGGCTATTGACAATATTGGCGTTAGTCACAGCTTGTTTGTATGCAAACCAAAATAACATTAAATATGATAGCAAGTGGCAAAGAAATTTTGAAATATATACCGCAAAGGCCTCCTTTTGTGTTTGTTGATAAACTAATTAGTGTAGATGAAAAAAGCATTGTTTCAGAATTTAAAATACCAGATAAAAACCCCCTTAATGATACTTTTGGAGTAATGGCTGAAGCAGGTTTGATTGAAAATATTGCCCAAACAGCCGCTGCGGGAATCGGGTACAAATGTATATCAGAAAACAAGCCGGTATTACCGGGCTTTATAGGGGCTGTTAAAAAACTTGAAGTTAATAAAGATGTTGAGGCCGGAACTATTATAAAAACCACTGTTACAATCTTAAATGAGGTTATGAATGCTACTGTTATTAGTGGTAAAGTTCAAGCCAATAAAGAAGTAATAGCAGAATGTACTATGAATATTTTTATACAGGAACAGTGAGCATTTAAAAACAATTTTATAACCATAATTTATACAGATGAAACCCTCATCTACTAAAAATATAAAAAAGTGCATGTGTAAACATGAGGGTTCCATCGGGATAAAAGCACCTTAAATTGAATACATGAATACGCATAATACTAATGTTCAGTTTGATAACACTAATTTACATCAGATGAAAACAGCTGTAATTTATTCTTCGAAGTATGGAAGTACGGAGAGAGTCGCGCGCCTTATTGTTGATAACTTAATCAATGATGTTACTTTATTAAACACAAACTCAGAAGTTGAAAATCTGCAAAAGTATGATAAAGTTATTATTGGATTTCCTGTTTATGCTTCCACCACAACAAGAGACATGAGGTCTTTTTTAAAGAAAAACTGGGAAAAAATCAAATATAAAATCAATGGAATATTTATTTTATGTTGGGATGAAAAAAGGCTAAATGATTTCATTGCAAATGTTTTCCCTGAAAAACCGGGTGAACAGGTAATAATTGAATCAATGGGAGGGGAAATAAATCCGGATAAGTTACTTGAAGTTGAAAAGTCTATAATTTTTGACCTTATCGGAATTACCAAAAAGGAATCTACAATTTCTGAGGAAAAAATCAGGAATTTTGCATTAAAGGTTGAAAAATTTAATAAATAGGCCTGCTTTTCAAATACAAAAGGGATTTGTTAAGCATATCTTTATTATGATTTTATGAAAAAACTTATTTAATAAAGGTATATATTGATTAAATTTGCTAATTATTTTTTCAAAATACTATAAAGTTTTAGAAAATGAAGGAAAAAGATCTTTACGTAGACTTCAGCCCTCAACAAATGATATATTATGTTGAAAAAGACGATAGCTCTTATGGCCCTATAATAAGCGGGTCGCAATTATCACATGATTACCTTGATGATTTTTATTATAAAAAGAGAAATTTGGAAAAGAGTTTACGGGATCAAATTGCGAAAAACGAAATAAGCCCGGTTTATTATTACATGATATTGCAAGAGCTCGGCATGGGTGATCTTGCATCCAGGGTAGGAGTAGGTAAACGTAAGCTAAAAAGGCATTTTAAGCCATCATGTTTTAACAACCTTAGGTTAAAAATGATAAAAAAATATGCTGAAATATTTAATGTCCCTTTATCTTCAATGTTTCAAGTAGTAATTGTAAAGGATGACGACAGAAAAAACATTGATATACAAAAAATGAGAACAAACAATGATAGTTTTGAGTTGTTAAAGATATGTGCTGTTGATAAAATGGAGGATAAAAAAAGTTAAATCAGGATGAGTAAAATAAATGACTTCGAACATAAAATGGGTGCTCACTGTGAAACTGGCACATTAACATCACTGTTTAATTATGCAGGCCTTGAAATCACAGAGCCAATGATATTTGGGATAGCCAACGGAATCTTTTTTGGTTATCTTGAAACTGACACATTCCCATTTCCTACATTTATAGTAAGAAGCCGGCCAGGCCAGATAAGAAAAAACATAACAAAAAGGCTAGGCATTAAGCTTTTTGAACAGAAATACAAAAGCGTTGAAAAAGGAGAAGCGGCACTTGATGAGTTGATCAATAAAAACATTCCTACAGCAGCACAGGTTGACTTCTTTTATATGGATTATATGCCTGAATGGCAAAGGGTTCACATAAATGTTCATTTTATTATTATTGCAGGCGAAAAAGATGATAAGTATATTGTAAGTGACAGCTATTATCCCCGCATTGCTGAATTGAGCCGGGAATCAATGCGTAAAGCCAGGTGGGCCGGCGGACATATGCCCCCGAAAGGATTTTTGTTTTACCCTGTGAATGTTCCCCAAAAAATTGACTTAAAAAAGCCTATTATTAAAGGGATTAAAACTGCCTGCAGAAATATGATCGGATTGCCGGTGCCTTTTATTGGGGTGAAAGGAATATATAAGTTTGCTGATAAAGTTAAGGAATGGCCAAAAATTGCCAGGGATACAGAGCACTTATCACATGAAATAATGAAAATTAATATTTTGCTTGAAGATCAAGGCACTGGTGGAGCAGGATTCAGGTTTATGTATGCATCATTTCTTCAACAGGCTTCTGAAATACTCTCTAATAGCGATTTAGCTGATATGTCAAAAAGAATGATGAAAAATGGTGATGAATGGAGAAATATTTCTTATTTTGCAGCGAAAATTGGAAAAAACAGGGACCTCGGTACTGATAAGTTAGAAGAGCTTAGTGATTTGATAAGAAAAAGAGGTGACGAGGAAAAGGCCTTTTTTACAGAATTAAAAAAAATAATTAAATAAATAATTTTTTGTCATGACTGTTGATGATAAGAAAAAACTGAAAAATGAGATCAAGGAGCTTATTATTGATAAGCTTAAGATCACACACGTAACTGCTGATGAAGTTCCGGATGATGCTCCATTATTTGGACAAGATAACCCCCTTGGCCTTGATTCTATTGACGCCATAGAAATTATTTTGGCTTTACAACAAAATTATAATGTGCGAATTGCTGACCAAAATTTAGCTAGGGTAATCCTGGAATCAGTTAACTCAATTGCTGATTTTCTTGAAAAGGAAATGGTTAATGAGAAGCAGTAAAATCTAAATATGCAGCACTCTTATTTGCTTAGCGTTATTTCTTTCGGGAAGCTGATAAAAATGCTTGTACGTAATAATGGCATTTCTTTCAGATATATTGGAAGGCTTTTATTTTTATTGCAAGGTAGCATTTGGGCTTCAGTATTTAATAAAGCTGAAAATATTAAAATAAGCAGAAAGAAACTCAAAAATCTTAACCATAATACCGGCCCTGTTTTTATTATAGGACACTGGAGAACCGGCAGCACATTCCTTCATCAGCTTCTTTCTATTGATAATTACTTTTCAACTCCCTCAGTAGTTAAAGTATCAGTACCTGAAAGCTTTCTTGTTTCTGAAAAATATTTCCGGAAAATCATGTCAAAGGTTGTTGCTGAAAAACGGCCTATGGATAACGTAAAGTTAGGCCCTGATGAGCCACAGGAAGATGAGTATGCAATTGTGAAAATGAATAAAAACACAGCACTGGAGAGAATTTTTTTCAGAAGAAAAAAATCAGACTTTCTTTACGACTTGAAAAATTTTATGGAAAATGAAAAATTATCCCAAAAGTGGAAGAGTAATTTTTCAATATTTGCTGCTAAACTTATTTATAAAGACAAAAATGCAATAGCTCTTTTTAAAAACCCGTTTCATTCATACAGAGTGGAAACACTGAAAGAAATGTTCCCAAATGCTAAATTTATACATATACATAGAAACCCACTAAAAGTTATTCCATCCACACAAAGAATGTGGAATATTGTTGGGCCTCAAAATCTTTTAGCAGGAAAATGGCAGGATGTTTCAATTGATAATACTATTGAAATGTTCAATTCTCTTTACAACGGAATGAAAATTCAACTAAATAAATTAAGTGCTGAAGATTTTGCAGAGATTAGGTTTGAGGACCTGGAAAATGATACTATTAATGTTCTTAAATCTCTGTATTCCAGTTTGAATATAAAGTACACTGAAAGCTTTGAAAATGATGTTAAGGGATTTTTAGACTCATTATCTTCCTATAAAAAGAACAAATACACCCTGGATGACGTTAGTATAAAAAAGATATGTAAAGGGTGCGAGAAATTTATAAATGATTATAATTATGAAGTTTAAAATCATATACCCAAAATGGCCTAAGCTTGACAGGCAAACACATTTCAACCTGCCCCCGCACGGGCCGGTTGTTATGGCTGCGGCAATTCCTGAATATGTTGATATAGATTTTATTGATGAAAATGTAGAGCCACTTGTAATTGAAGATGATGCTGATTTTATTGGGATTTCTGTAATGCTTACATCTCAGTTGAAACGAGGATGGGAAATTGCTGACGCATATCGTAATTTGGGCAAAAAAGTAATTTTCGGAGGTATTTCAACTATGTTACATGCTGAAGAAACAATGCAGCATGCTGATAGTATTTTTATGGGAGAAGTAGAAGGAAGGATGAATGAAGTTTTTGAAGATTTTAAAAACGGGAAGCTTAAAAAAATCTACAATTACATGTATAAGCATCCTGATATAAACCTTATTGGCCCTGCAAGACGAGATATATTAAAAAGAGAACTTTACTATCACAAGGGTGTGCAAATGGTTGACCTGTTTCATGCTTCCAGGGGTTGCAAATATGCTTGTTATCCATGTTGCGTAACATTTTTAGGCGGGCGACAGTTCAGGCCAAGGCCTATTAATAAAGTTGTTGAAGAACTCGAAAGCATTGATAACAACAGATTATTTATTGTAGATAACTCACTGGCACAAGACACCGAATGGGAAAAGGAACTTTTTAAAGCAATGATTCCACTTAAGAAAAAGTGGTGCAGCCATACTATCGAAGATAAACCTGAAGTACTCGACCTTGCAGCCCAGGCAGGAGCATGGTATGTTTACCAGGCTGTTTTTGATACTTCTGACTATATAAAGGAAAGAGTAAAAAGATACCACGACCATGGAATTCTCGTTGAAGGAACTATACTGCTGGGCATGGATAATCAAACAGAATCCGATATTTTACGATTGGTGGACTTCCTTCTGGAAATAGGAGTTGACCTTGCCGAGTTTACTGTCCTCACACCTTTCAGACATACTAAAGCCTACGACGACTTCATTAAAGAAGGCAGAATTATTGATAAAGACTGGAATAACTATAATTCAGGAAAAGTTGTTTTTAAACCTAAGCACATGAGCCCTGAAAGATTGCAGGAATTATATTATTATGCGTGGGATACATTCTATGAAAATGAAACCCAGGAACAAAGGATGTTTAAAATGATGCTGAATGTTGTGGATAAGGAAATTAGAGATGGCACATATAAATCCAGGCGCGACGACCTTGCTAATAAAAGTTTTGGAAAAACAATAGAACGCTAACTATGGGACAAATTATCAGGGATAAAGAAAGAAACTTTATTGATGAAGTTTATGATTATGAAGGCTTGTGGGGAATACCCTCGAAATGCGGATTAAAAATTGCAAAGCATAAAAACCAAACAGTAGTTATTATCACCGAACTTTATGAAGATAATCCGGGTACTTCGGTTACCGAGTACTGCGCTCAACTGGCTCAAATTCTTTCCGAAGATAAAAAAATTAAACCTGAAGAAATGATATTTATCCTTCATACACCTGACGTTGGGTCTAAGTATGAGTTTTTACATGAAACATTTGATATTGTGAGTTTTACCATTGAAAACGGTAAGTTCTCAGGCCCTGAATGGGAAAGAATTTCCCGTAATGAAGTGGTGAAAATGATAAATGACCAATAACCAGTAATGAGAAACCCCTTAATCATATTGCTGATTTTATTATTTAACTTTTTCTCTCTGTTTGCACAGGAAACTGAAACAAAGGAAAGAAAAAGCCCTGTACAAAACATAAGAGGAAGGGTAGTGGATAGCTCCGCAGGATTCTCGCTGGTAGGAGTAACCGTAAAAGCCAAATCAGGAGAAAAAAGTACATACGAAATTACTGATGTTGATGGGTATTTTCACTTCAAAGATATGCCTGTTGGGTACTATGATATTACTTTTACAATGGTTGGTTATGAGAAAACTACTGTAGAAAGGCTTAACCTTGTGAGTGGACGTGAATTAATAATTAATCAGCAATTAAAAGAATCAATAGAAGCTCTTGAAGGTGTTACCATACAATCATTTACAAGAAAAGATCAACCCATAAATATGAGGGCTATTGTTTCTGCCAGGTCATTTTCTCTTGAAGAAACAACTAAGTTTGCAGGCAGCTATGGTGACCCCGCACGTATGGCAGCTAATTTTGCTGGTGTTATGCCTGCACGCGACAACCGAAATGATATTATTATCAGGGGTAATTCACCAAGTGGGCTTCAGTGGAAAGTAGATGGCATGGAAATTCCCAATCCAAATCATTTTGGTGCTACCGGCTCAACAGGAGGCCCAATTACAATTATAAATACTAATTTGCTCGGAAATTCCGATTTCCTGACCAGCGGATTTCCCGCCGAATACAGCAATACTATTGCCGGAGTTTTTGACCTTAATATGAGAAGCGGAAATGCTTTTAGCTACGAACACTGGGCACAACTCGGCTGGAATGGAATTGAGCTGGGTACAGAAGGGCCAATAAAACACATACAAAATTCTTCTTACATCATCAGTTATAGACATTCAATTGTTGATTTAATAACCAAAATGGGAATTACACTCCCGGAAACAGCTCACTATCAAGATTTTTCTTATAAGTTTAATATTCCTACGAAAAATTTCGGAAATTTTGCACTGGTCGGACTTAGAGGTAATAGCAGCATTGAACTTAAAGATTCCGATAAAAAACCTGATGAGTGGATGTTTGACTCCCATAGCGAAGATATATCAAATAAATACAGAATGGGGGTAATCGGGTTGACTCATAATGCTCATATAAGGGCAAACACCCTGTTTACAAACAGCTTGTATATTACAGCCAGCGAACTTACTACATCAATTGATACCTTTTCTGTTGCCTCTCCTGAAACATTCAGGTATGCTCACGAATTTTCTGATACAAGGAAAATCTCTTTTAGAACCGGGTTGAAGCATAAACTTAGCTCTAGCACCGACTTGTCATTTGGGGCGTATGCCGACCAGCATATTGTAAACTTTGTTGATAGCCAGTTTGTAAGAAATGAATATGTGCAAAACATAAATGCTAAAGATGAGCATCTTAGGCTATACAGAGCGTATGGAGATGTTATGCATAGGTTTACTTCAAGATTGGAAGCTTATTTTGGATTGAATTTCCAAATGCTTGAAAGCAATCGTGAAGCCATTATTGAGCCTCGCTTTAGTTTAAGCTATAACTTACACCCTTATCATAAAATTAGCTTTGGTTCAGGCCTTCATAGCCAAATGCAGCCGCTGTTTGCCTACTTTGTTGTTAGTGAAAATAATACTGATAATAATACTAACTATCAACTTGAATTTACAAGAAGTATCCATAACGTGCTATCCTATGATTATAATATTTCTAAAGAGGCAAGGATAATGGTTGAAGCATACTATCAGTACCTTTACAATATTCCTGTATCAACCACAGATTCCGCATATTCTCTGGCAAATTATGGTGCTGAATTTTACATTGAAAGAAAAGGTGATTTAAAAAATATCGGCACAGGCGAAAATTATGGCGTAGAAGTTACTTTTGAAAAGTTTTGGAGCAATAATTACTTTTTACTGCTATCAGGTTCTTTATTTGAATCAAACTATACCGGTGCAGATGGAATAAAAAGAAATACTGCATTTAACGGAAATTATGCTGTAAACTTTTTAGCAGGATACGAATACCAACCACCAAAAAGAACCAGGGCATTAAATGTTGGCATTAATATTACATACGCTGGTGGCATGCCTTACGTACCCTACGACATAGACGCTTCGGTGGCAAACCAAAAAGTAATTTATGACTGGAACAATGCTTATAGTGTTACTCGTGATGATTTCAGGCGGGCAAGCTTTAGAATTGGAATGAGAAGAAATGAAGAAAGATTCTCTGTCGAAACTGCTTTCGATTTTCAATACAGAACAAACTACACAAGTGTATATCTCGACCGCCTTGACCTGCAAACCGGTGAAATTGTTAAAACATACAGGATGGGATTTTATCCTATGGGAACTGTGAAAATTAGCTTCTAATAAAGTTAATTTTTTTAACTTTAATGTTTCTGATTTTATTTTATTTAATACCTTTATGTTTTAATAATAACCAAAAACCATTATTTAGTTATGAAAGTAAAAAGCTTAGTATTTTTAACAGCCTTAATGATTATTTTACCATTAGGCCTTATGGCAAACAGGACTTCAGTTGAAGTCAAAGCTCCATCCAGTGCAGAAGCCGGGGAAACCATAACCGTAAAAATAGACGTTTCTCACAGAGGTAACACTGCCAGGCACCACACCGACTGGGTATATCTTAAAATTGATGGCGAAGAAGTAAAAAGATGGGAGTATTCAAGATCAGATTTACCTGAAGATCAAAACTTTACTGTAGAGTATGTTTTTGAAATTGAAAAAACAGTTGAGTTAGAAGCCAAAGGGAATTGTAATTTGCATGGTAGTACCGGGGAAGACAAAAAAACAATTTCCGTTGACTAACATAAAGCATTTATTAACCTAAAAAGTAATAAGATGTATTTATTCAGAATCATGTTTACATTGGGAATTGA
>PWND01000184.1 GCA_003557965.1 Bacteroidales bacterium
CAGTATAAATAGATTTTACATTAATAGTTCTTTGGAAGTTAATGGAAGTATAGAAGTTGATAATGATGTGTATCTAAGAACTGGAATTATAAGAGTACCTGAAACCAGTAGTTTAAGTTTTTTAAGCAATTCTCCTTTCCATGGTTCTTCCAATTTTAATTTAAGCTGGATTGATGGAAAGCTAACAAGAAGATTGGCTTCAGGCAGTTATGGTGATAGTTCTTCTGACAATCTTTTCCCTGTTGGGAAAAATGGCAAGCCTCGTTTTGTACGCTTAAACAACCTGTCTGTAAACAATGCCGACTGGACTGTCGAATACTTCGACAGCACTCCTTCATACTTACTGGATGAAGAAAACGAAGAAGGGCTTGCGCTAATTTCAGAAGTAGAGTACTGGGAAATAGAAGGACACGGAGGTGGTGAAGCTAACGTTGAATTAAGCTGGGGTGCAGGCAGCTTCCCACAAGATGGAGATACTGACTGGGACTTCGTTGAAAACACCACAGTTATTGCTAAATATAACGGAGCTGAATGGGTTAACAAAGGTAAAGGAAGCTTCACTAATAATGGAAACGGAACCGGCAGTGTCAGTAGTGGAGAAACTGCAAGCTTTTCATCACATATTTTTACACTTGCTTCAACTGATGGGGATCATCCCCTACCCGTTGAATTCCTGTACTTCGAAGCTTACCTCGACGACGGCCATGTTATTCTTGAGTGGGCTACTGCTACTGAAAGAAATAACGACTTCTTTACTGTTGAAAGAAGCCGTGACGGATATAATTTCGAAATTGTCGCGGTAATTGCAAGTAAGTCAGAATTTGGCTACAGCAACGAAGTGCTTAATTATTCATCAGTAGATACCGCCCCGCTTGAAGGAAAATCGTATTACAGGATTAAGCAAACAGACTTTGACGGCAAATTTGATTATTCAAATATTGTTGGCATACTGTACCAGAAGCAGGGAGAGGTTGCATTAAACCTTTACCCCAATCCAAACAGAGGCGATGAATTTAATATTACACTTAGCGGGCTAAGCAATTTAGAAAATGTTGTGGTGTCTGTAATTGACCTTTACGGAAAAACAGTGCATACAGAATTTGTAAATGCCGACTATAACGGAAACCTGGTTAGAAAAGTACGCCCCAACAGAAGGCTTTCAACAGGGGTTTATATTATCACAGTATCAACCCGGACAGAAAGATTCACCTCAAGAATGGTAGTCAACTAAGTTTTGGCTTTTTGATATTGCTGAAAATCAAAATAAAATCCGGCAAAGCGGCCGTAAGCTGCTTTGCCGGATTTCGTTTTTAAAAATATAATATTTCTCTCAGGCAGCGTTCTGCTGTTTTGCCATCCCATAATGCAGGACGCGAAGGCCTGCGGGGTGTAGCTATAGCAAGTTTGTATTCTTCACGCAGCTTTTGAATGTTGTTGCCAACAAGCACACTAACGCCTCCATAGGTTGTTAATGTAACCGGCCTTTCCGTATTCCATCGCATTGTTATGCAAGGTGTTCCCAAAACCGTACACTCTTCTTGTAAACCGCCACTGTCAGTTATTACCAGCCTGGCTTCCATGTTTAACCTCAGCATTTCTTTGTATCCCAAAGGATTCAATAAAACAAAACCCGGGTTTCGCTTTACTTTCTCCCACAGGCCAAAAAGTTTAAGGTTTTTTAGTGTACGGGGATGTATTGGCCATAGCAACGTAACATCTTTTACCACTTCATCGCATAAGAAATTCGTTATTTCTTTTAAACACTGCATATCATCCACATTAGACGGCCGGTGAAGTGTTAGTACTCCATAGTTGAAATTCTGCGGAATCTCAGGTGGGATAAAACGGCCTTCAATAGGTGGGTTGAATAAATGATTTTTTATCATCATTTCTTCAATATTAATCTTTTCAGCTTCCGGCCTGAAATTCTCAAGAGTATCTATCATAATATTACCCACAAACTTTATCTTCCTTTCATCAGCCCCTTCTTTGCGAAGGTTCTCTGATGCAATGGTGTCAGGGGTTAATAACAAATCCGAAACACTATCAGTAACAATACGGTTTATTTCTTCCGGCATTTTCTTATCCCCTGACCTTAGTCCGGCTTCAATATGACAGCATTTAATCCATTCTTTTTTTGCAGTAACAGAACATGCAAGTGTTGCATTTACATCCCCAACAACCACAACCCAGTCAGGATTATACTCTTTAACAGCTTTTTCAAAAGCAATCATAGTTTGCCCAACCTGTTCGGCATGTGTTCCCGAACCAACTTCCAGGTTAATATCCGGGTGAGGAATTTCAAGGTCTTTAAAAAACTGTTCCGACATTCTCACATCATAATGCTGGCCTGTATGAACTAATACATGATCAATTTTTTTATCTTTACTGCTACTATATTTCTGATTATGCTTATGCACCTCTTTAATAAAAGGAGCTATCTTTATAAAATTAGGCCTTGCACCAACTACAGAGAGAATCTTCATTTCAGAAAACTTTTATTACACGCTTATACGTATTTTTTTAAAAAGAGTTATTCTTATATTGTCTTGGCCAACTTTTTACTTTTTACAAGGCTTGAAAAGAAAAATGATTTTTGTAGTTCATGGTAGTGTTTAGCTCCCTTGCCAAAATGTTTTAATATTAACAAAAACCGTTTAAGTCCACTTAACCGTCATTCAACAATAAAAATTCGTCACTCATAAAGAATAGTTTTACCAGGCTCCAAAATAAATGCAATTTTGAACTACAAACCTTCAAAAACTTAAAAAAATGAAAAAGCTAAACATTACAATCGCACTGGTATTATTTTTATCATTTTCTGCCTTCGCAAGCGGAAATTACTCTACATTATTCTTCAAAACTCTCGACGGCATTCAGCTATACATAAATGTATATGCAGAAGAGGAAGTTGATGAGGCATTACCTCTTTATGATAATAATGAATCTGTTTTATCATCACACAAGCCTGCTATAACTTTAAGCGGAGAAACATTTGATCTTTCAGGCATAAGCATTCCTGAAGAAGAGATTGAAGAAACAATTGACACACAGGCTATCTTCAGGGAATATGCAGGTACGTTAGACATTTAAGTGGCATAGCATAATCTGTTACCCGGTAATTTGCAAAAAATCAGCTTTGTTGGCAATATAAAAGATTTAGGTGTTAAATTTGCACTAAGGCTGTTATAAAAAAGTTCTGCTTTTTTCAGAAGCTAACAACCTTAACAAATACACAAGCATTAACAATGATAATAATTATATGGTGAATTCAAATATCAAAATCCCCAACGAGCTTTTACAGGAAGAGCGTTTAAAAGGAGCCCGCTTATCTGTTTATTTCAGGTGGGCTTTTATTGCATTATTGACAGTGCTGCTGTCAGTTCAGTTTTTTCTTGGGCATACTGATGTTTCAAGGCATGCTTTAATACTGCTTTTTGCATACCTGGTTTCAAATAGTATTTTTCATTATGCCATAATCAAAAAATACGACCCGAGTTATTTGAAATATGTGAGTGCTACATTTGATATTGTTGTTATTTGTTACCACATCTACGGGATGGCTATCATGTCTGATTATACGGCTGTATCTGCTGCAGCCACAATTTTCTTCCTGCCCGTATTTTTCCTTATTTATACTTTCAGGCTCAACAGGGGTTTGTTGATTTATTTGATAATTATTGCCCTGGCAGGTTACAACCTCATATATTTCGCCAGCTATTTTCAACAACCTGATTTATATAATGAATATCTTTCACTATCACCTGTTTCACAAATTTTTAAATCATTTTATATTGCATTTATTGGCCTGTTATGCATATACATGCAAATATCCGTCCTGAATTTTCTTGGCAAACAACTAATGCAAGCTGGTGAAAAGGCAAAGCTGGATACAGAAGTTAAAATAGCGCAGAAAAAAAACGAATATGCTCAAAAGTTGATAGAAAAAGAAAAAGTTTTAAATAAAGAACTGGCTGATGAAATCCGCAAAAAGGATGAACTTGCCACCCAGCTAAAAGAGAGTAAAGAGCAAATGAAAAGCATAGTGTCAAATTTACTTGGTTTTACATATAGATGTAAGCCCGATGAAGATTGGACAATGCTTTTTGTAAGTGAACAGATTGAAGATGTTTGCGGCTATAAACCGGAATGTTTTACTGAGCAGGGTAATTTCTCTTTTTCATCGTTGATTTATGCAGAAGATGCTGATTTTGTGAAACAACAGGTTGCAGATGCCACTGAAGACAAAAAGCAGTTTGACTTTGAATACAGGATAAAGCACAGAAACGGCAATATTGTTTGGGTGCACGAAGCAGGGCGTGGTGTTTATGATAATAATGGGAAAATGCTTTATATAGATGGCATTATTACGGATATCACAATTAAAAAGCAGGCTGAATTAGAATTGGAAGAAACGCAGGATCTTATAAATAACCTGATGTCTAACCTTGTAGGAGCTGTTTCGAGATGCTTGTATGATGAAAACTTTACTGTTAAGTACTATAGTGATAAGATTTTTGATATTACAGGCTATTATGCTACTGATTTGATTGATAATAAGAAAGTTTGTTTTGCCGACCTTATACACAAAGATGATATTGAAACTGTCAGGCATTATATTGAGGAATGTGTTAACAGCAATACACAATATTCCATAGAGTATAGATTGATTCATAAGAAAGGCCATGTAGTCTGGGTGCATGAAAACGGCAAGCCTGTTTACGACAAGGAAGGCAATGTTGTATATCTTGACGGAATTACAACTGACATTACAGAGAAAAAAGAAAAAGAAACAGCACTTAAAATTGCTGAAGAGAAGTTTAAGAAAATAGTTGAAACTTCACCGGTTGCGATAAGTTTTGCATACTTAGATGGCGAGATTAGTTTTGTGAATGATACTTTCACAAAATTATTCGGATACACTTTGGATGACGTCCCAAATCTTGACGTATATTTTGAAAAAATATATGCCGATGAAAATTACAGAAATGAAGTTGCAAAGATATGGGCTGCTTCTATTGAAGAGGGTAATGAAAACAAAGGCAAAATTAAACCTAAAGAAGTTATAATGACATGTAAGGACGGATCAGAAAAACATGTTATTGCATATACTGCCCTGCTGGAAAACGGCTATTTGGCAATTTTTCATGACATAACAGATCTTAAAGCCGCCGAGTCATCCTTAAGCAAAGCAAAAGCTGAGCTTGAAGCATTAAATGCAAGCCTTGAAAAAGAAGTGGAAGAAAGAACAGCACAGCTTACGGCTGCCAATACCCAACTGTTTAAGCTTCAAAAGGAAAACCTGCAATCGCAGTTTGAAGTCCTCAAACAACAGGTTAACCCTCACTTCCTGTTTAACAGCCTTAATGTGCTTACATCATTGATTAAGGTTGACCCTGACCTTGCAGAAAAGTTTACTGAAAGGCTGTCAAAAGTATATCGTTATGTGCTTGAAAACAAGGAAAAGGAACTTGTTACACTTTCATCTGAAATGGAATTTCTAAGAGCATACGTGTTTTTGCTTGATATCAGGTTTGCCAATAAAGTATTCGTTAAAATCAACTTTGATGAGCATGAAGTGGATGCGTATGTGATTCCTTTGGCTTTACAGCTTCTGATTGAAAATGCAATAAAACACAATACATTCTCTAAAAAAAGCCCTCTGTATGTTGAGCTGTTTATTGATAATAATGACTACCTGCATGTAGTCAACAACCTGCAAAACAGGGATACACAAATGAATTCGACAGGAATAGGCCTGGCTAATATTACAAAGCGATACGCTTTGTTGTGTAATATAGAGCCTGTATTTGAAATATCCGGCAACAGTTTCATTGCCAAAATACCACTGATATATAAACAAAATAACAACTTATAATTATGAAAGTAGTAATAATAGAAGATGAAGCCCTTGCTTCAGAGCGACTAAAAAAAATGGTTTTGTCGTACGACAAAAATATTGAAGTTTTAGCTCAGCTTGAATCCGTTGAGGAATCTATAGAGTGGTTTGAAAACAACCCTCATCCTGAATTGATATTTTTAGATATACACCTGGAAGATGATTTGAGTTTTGCAATTTTTGAAAAGGTAAAAATCAACAGCTCAATAATTTTTACAACTGCCTTTGATGAATATGCAATAAAAGCGTTTAAGCTAAGAAGCATTGATTATTTGCTAAAGCCAATTGTTCAGGAAGAACTTAATGCAGCTTTGAAAAAGTATAGCGAACTGAAGGCTGATGCCTCTGTTGATAAAGATTTTCACAAATTATATGATTTAATTGTTAAGAAAGATGCAAGCTATCGGGAAAGGTTCTCAGTGAGGGTAGGACAAAAGATAAAAACGTTTGCCACCTCTGATATAGGATATTTTAAGAGCGAGGGAGGTTATACATCAGCATATCTTTTTGACGGAAACTCATATTATGTTGATTTAAGCCTTGATGCTTTAAGCAGTGAGCTTGACCCCAGTAAGTTTTTCAGAATTAATCGTCAAATGCTTGTGGCTCTTGATGCAATTAAAGAAGTTCACATTTACTCTACAAACAGGTTAAAACTTGATTTAATGCCCAAACCGGATGATATAGTCCTGGTGAGTATTGATAAAGTCACACCATTTAAAAAATGGCTTGAAGGGAGAGAATAGATATAACGGTGTTTCCTTTCTAAATTTTTTATTTTCCACCTGGCATTTACTCAAAAATTAATAGCTACATCTTGTGTTGATGCAAAACGCAATAATAGTGTGCTGTATAGATGCTTTTTTAAAAAACCTACTGAATCTTATAGCCCGTAAGTGTTCATGATAAAAAACCCGTCATTCATAAACTATTAATTGCTGTAACTTTTCCTGTTTTCCGGATAAGACACCCGCTTTGCAAAAACAAAATGTGTAAACCAAAGAATAACAGGGAATTATGAAAGCGATTTTAAACTACTTGATAGA
>PWND01000114.1 GCA_003557965.1 Bacteroidales bacterium
CATCCGGAACTCAGGAAAAACATTTTATGATTACCCGAATTTGTGAAAGTACTTTTAGATTTTTTCAGTTATATCTTTATGAATTGAACAGTATATATTAGTTAGCAGCTATTTATTACTTTCATAAAACCTTTTAATAATCATTTCCGGATTTTTTATTGAGTTCTTCAGCCAATCAAGCAAAACGGCTTTTTTTTCTTTTTCGGACAGCTGCCAGTTAATATTTGATTTTCGAAGCTTATTAGTAAGATAATGAATGCTTAAGGCAACGGTTACAGAAATATTAAAGCTTTCCGTAAAGCCATACATAGGAATTTTCATAAAGCCATCAGCAATATTTTTCACATTATCAGTAAGGCCGGTAAGCTCAGTTCCAAACACCAATGCAGTCTTTTCACTGATATCCAACTCTTCCAGGTTGCAATGATCCTTTCCGGGCATTGTTGCAATAATTTTATAACCTGCTGATTTTAGCGATTTAAGGCATGTTGCGGTGTTATTATCGTGCTCGCTATAATTTTTTATCGTTAACCATTTTGATGCTCCCAGCTCAATATCCGGATTAATATCAAATGTATATTTATTTTCAATAATATGCACATCTTGTACTCCAAAGCACTCGCAACTTCGCAGTACAGCGCTTATATTATGTGTCTGATAGATATCTTCCAGGACAACACTTAAGTGTCTTGTCCTGTTTTCTATTACATTTTTAAATCTTGCAAGCCTTTTTTCTGTAACAAACTCTTTAAGATAATCTACCAGCTTGTCTTGCTCAGTTTCATTCATCATGTTAAGTAAATTTATCAGCTAAACCCGTTGCTTTGCAGCATGCTAATAATCATTCTATAAAGCAACCTGCATGAAATAACTCCGTCTAATGAGCCCTGGCCTGTTTCAACTAAGTCAATGCCAATGATTTTTTTCCCTGCACTTACAACTTTATCAACCAGGTACAGGCTTTGCTCATAAGAAAAGCCCCCGGGGACCGGTGTTCCAGTGGTTGGGCATTCTGAAGGATTGAGAAAATCAACATCGTAGGAGATGTAAACATTTTCAGGCAGCTCATCAACAATACTTTCGCATATATCATTCCATGATTTATTATTGAACAGAAGCTTATATATATCCCTTGCCGTAAACATTTTTATTCTCTGTTGATTTTTTACAACAGTTTCATTCTCTTCATCACAATAATCTCTAACACCAACCTGAACAATTTTGCTGATTTGTGAAATGTTTAATGCATTATACATAACAGATGCATGAGAGTTTTCAAATCCTTCGTATGACTTTCTTAAGTCAGCATGAGCATCGAGCTGCAGTATTCCAAAATTTTCATTTTTTGCAGATACAGCATTTAGTAAAGACAGGGCAGTGCTGTGATCTCCACCAAGCAAAACAACATATTTGCCTTCTTCAAGGTATTTTTTACATTTTTGCTCAGTTTCAAATAGTATATTTTTGTAGGTTGAGTTAACTTCTCCAATTATTTTTTTTCTAACATTAATATTCCGGGATTTCACACCATCAGTAGTTCTAACAAACTTTTCAACTTTATCAAGGCATTCAAGGTTAGTTTTCAGTATTTTGCCGGGAATTTCATCCATTGCTATACCGTTTTTCCACATGCCGGGTGCAACGGGGTCAAAAAGATCTATTTGATAGGATTGTTCTTTAATGTTTCCGGGGCCATAACATGCGCCGCTTTTATTAGAAACTGTGGCATCCCATGGCAATGGAACAATAACCACTTTAGCGTTATTTACATCGAAAGGAAGCCCAAAAATATTATTTGATAAATCACCGGGTGCGTTAGGGTCAAAGCTCTGTATTTTCTTACCAGTTTGCATTTCACAAGCTAAATATTAATGATGCGTAAAGGTAAAAAAAAAGCCCCGTAAAATTACGGAGCTTTTTGCGTTTTTGTTTTTTTTGCTTACTTAACAACGTTAGCAAGTTCAGCACCAGCCTTAAACTTAACAACTTTTTTAGCAGGAATAGTAATTTCCTTACCAGTTTGTGGGTTACGGCCTTTACGCTTTTCTCTTTTTGCTACTGAGAAAGAGCCAAATCCTACTAATGCTACCCTGTCACCTTTTTTAAGTGCGCCAGTTGTAGCTTTAATGAAAGAGTCAAGTGCTTTTTTTGCGTCAGCTTTTGTTAAGCCTGCGTCAGATGCAATCGCATCAATTAGTTCTGCTTTGTTCATTTTTCCTTTGTTTTGGTTTAAAAAAAGAAATCTTATATTTCCATTGCAAATATAGAGTATTTATCTAAACATACAAGACAAATTTATGAAAACTGTTGATTTTGTTGAAAAAAACAAGGTTTTTGTTAATAACTGTAGTTGTTATATCGCTAACAATCAAGCACTTAGCTAAATAATGGAAATATTAAATTTTTTTTACTTTTTTTGAAATTTTTGCCCCTCTAAGGTATTCTGACGTCTTTAAAAGCCTTTTTCCGGGTTCCTGAATTGACAAAATCACAACAAAACCATCCTTCGCTGCAATTTTCAAAACATTTTTCTCATCAGTAAACACTGTACCCGGTATTTCATTATGGTTTTCGATAACAGGTTTAGCATTTAGGATTTTATAGTTTGCCCCTGCTATTCTTTCATTAATTTCAAGTTCTGCGAATGCGCCGGGAACAGGATTTAACCCATGAATAAGGTTGCAAATATCAACAGTGCTTTTTTCCCAATTAATTTTACAATCAGCTTTATATATTTTAGGAGCCGGCTTCAATTGCGTTTCATGCTTTTCAAAGCAACTCTGACATGTTGGGTCAGCTGTTTTATTGCCAATTGCATATAATGTATCAACAACCAGTTTTGCACCTTTCATCATTAGTTTGTCATGAAGTGTGCCTGCTGTTTCATTTTCTTCAATATCAACTTCTTCTCTTAAAATAATTTTGCCTTTATCTATTTCTTCATTGATAAAAAAAGTGGTAACCCCTGTTTTTTTATAACCATATATGACTGCCCAATTTATTGGTGCAGCACCTCTGAGATCCGGTAATAGTGATGCATGCATGTTAAATGTTCCAAGTGGGGGAATTTTCCATACTGATTCAGGCAACATCCTGAAAGCAACAACAACCTGCACATCAGGATTTATTGCTTTTAATTCATTAATAAATCCTTCATCTTTCAGGTTGGCCGGTTGCATAATTTTTAAGCTGTGGCTTAATGCAAACTCTTTTACCGGTGAGTATTTTATCTTTCTACCTCTTCCTGCCGGCCTGTCGGGTGCAGTTACAACACCTGCAACATTATAGCCTGCATTAAGAATTGCTTTAAGCGAGGCTACAGCTATTTCAGGTGTACCCATAAAAACTACTTTAAGCTTTTGAGAATTATTACTCATCCGGAAACAAATATTTCTTATATTAATGAAAGGTACGGAGTTGCGTTATTTAGCTGATTTTTTTCAATTCAATCATTTTAATTGCGGTAATAGCTGCCTCATCACCTTTATTGCCGTGCTTGCCACCTGAACGTTCCTTAGCCTGTGAAAAATTATCAGTTGTAAGTACCCCAAAAATTACAGGCTTATTGTATTTTATGGCTACATTCATTATTCCATTAGCAACTGCATCAGAGATAAACTCAAAGTGCCTTGTTTCGCCTTGAATAACGCATCCAATACATATAACGGCGTCAATATCCCGGTTGTTTTCAAAAATATACTGTGCTCCCATTGGGAGTTCATAGCTGCCGGGAACACTGTTAATAAAAAGGTTTTTTTCATTCAGCCCATGATTCAGCAATGTCGTTTTTGCTCCATCAGCAAGTGCTAAGGTAATTTCCTGATTCCATTCAGCAAACACTATTGCAATTTTCATATCAGATGCATCAGGAACATCTGATATGTTGTATTCCGATAAATTTTTCTTTTTCGACATAGAATCAGGTTATTTCATTAAGCCGGAAGTACGTCCAAGGTAGTAATCAATATCGGCAGATTCCCTGGATCCGTGATATTTTGTTTTTATTTTATAATAAAAGTTGTAAGCACCTTCATAATCTTCTTTTATCTCTTTTAATTGGGCTGCCTTAAATAAAAACATTGGGGTAGTCAGGCTGTTTGGCTTATATTCAGCAGCTTCGATATAGTATTTTAGTGCATTTGTTTTATCATCCAGCTCAAGGTATGCATCTCCAATAAAACCTAAAGCCATAGCTCCGGTAAGCTGATCGCGCTTACGGTAGTTTTGCAGGTGCTCAATTGCTTCTTCAAACTCTCCGGTTCTAAGCAAGCTTATTCCTGCATAATACCTTGCTATATTAGCTGTTTTGGTTCTTCTGTAGCTATCAATAATATCAAGAAAGCCAAGGTGTACTCCGTCACCTTCCAATGCACGGTTATATTTTGATTGATTAAAGTACTGCTCTGCCTTGTAAATTTCAGCGGTTGCTTCCCTCTCTCTTGGCTCTAAAATAAACCTGTTATATCCAATGTAGCCACCAACTATTAATACAACAATTGCTACTACCCAGATTATTGTATTCTGGTTGTTTTCAATAAATCTTTCTGATTTGCTTAATGCTTGTTCGACAGCGACTATATTTTTATCGCCTTGCCCTGTTGATTTTTTTCCTTTTGCCATAGTATTTTTAAAATTTATTCGGCTGCAAAATTAATTTATTTTTGCATGATAAAAATATTTTAAAGCATTTTTTTATTATGGTGACGTTAAGTCAAACTCCACAGCGAAAAATAATTCACCATTAACATGAAGCTCATAAGTAAAAGTTGACAGGTCTTCGCTTAAAATAACATTCCACTGCCTAACATAGTTGTCTGACAGTAAGTCAATTGTATATTGGTCTTCCGGGAAATACTGTACAAAGTTTGTTCCCCTGTTATCAGAATAACCTCCATAGAGTGTAGTATCTTCCGGAGTTCCATCCTCATAACGATGATCATGCCTGAATCTAAGCCTGCTGTCTTCAACGATAAAAAGCCATGTGCGCGATTGATCTTCTCCGACATGAAACGGGATATGAACTTCTTCTTCTTCACACACTGTTACGTGCATCACAAATTCATTATCTGCCCAACTTTCTCTGCCTTCCTTAACAAAAGTTTCCCTGCCTTTAAATGACAATCCGCACAGGCTCCTGAGATTATCAAGAAAAGCTTGTTCTTTTGAAATGGGTATCATTTCCCCCATATCTGTTGATTCATCGTGTTCTTTGTTAAGGCCGGAGCATGCTGCAACTATCATTGCAATGCCGGCAATAATCAGTAATTGTTTTTTCATAAGACAGGATAAGTTTAAAGTAAATTTTTGGTTTGTTTTGAGGTGTAAATATAGTACTTTATATAAATCTACAGGTAATCGCATTAATCAATATCACATTCGGTATTAAAAAATTCGGAATCCCAGCAATAAAAATTGTCATCGCCAAAGAAGGCAGGATCCTTTATACGCCCTTCTTGTGTAGTTCTGTGGAGGTTAATTTCAACAAGGTTATCAACTCCTTTCATGTAAATATCGTAAAATGCGTTATATTTTTCATCATTTGTAAATCCATGTGAAATATAGCCACCATTTTCAGGGCCTTCAGGGACAATATTTGTATATGTTATATCATGAGTACCTTCCGAAATATTTCTATTCCACACAATCCCAACGAAAGGATCTGGGTTTTCAGGATTTTGAAGAAGAGTCCATTCGCCACCGGTATTGTCAAGGTTTGAAGTTCCTGAATACCAATGAAAATCTTCAAAAGCACCTAACCCGGTTTTACTGATATACATATCCCATTGAACGTATGTGTCAAATATTTTTCCATAAAGATTAGCTGTATAAGTTCCATTTGCAACATCAACATCATAAGCCCACAACCAGGCTTCTTCATCCGGCAGATATTCAGGAGTAAAATTAAATGAATTAACAAATGTTGCTACAGGTATTGCAAGGTGTACAGAAATAACCAGGTTCCAAACAAAGACACTGGCTGCAGCTCTTTGATAGTTTGAATAATCATTATTATTTATTGCTGCGGTTTTGAAGTTATTAGATTCGAAATCTGAAAAATCAATAATAAATGATTCTTTGGGTGGGATTTCCGGCGGATCGCCGTCGTTTTCTTTTGAGCAGCCCGAAAAAAGAAAAACCGGGCATATTAAAAGAATGGCCAGGGATTTTAAAAAATAAGGTTTCATAAGTTTGTTGATTTAGTACATAAATAAACAGTAATTGCATGCATTATCAAAAATAGTATTTTTTTGATAATTTAACAATTGTTTAATCATTTTATTTTTTTACTGTACCAACGATTTTTTCAACAGATTCAACCTTTCCCTTAAGCCTGTTTGATTTCTCTTTGCGTATATCAAGCTTTATGGTTGAATAAACCCTGTTACAATCAGGTTCAAGTTGCGAGTATGCTTTTTCTATTATTGCAAGAATTTCAGGCAGGCTTTCAGCTTCAATAATTGTACCCATTGGAGTAAGCTGATAGTTATAACCGGAATCCTTTATCATTTTAAGTATGCGGCTTACATATTCACTTTTACTTTCGCCAACATCTGTAGGAAACATTGCAAATTCTACTAAAACAGACATGATTTTATTTTTTAAAATTGATTTACCCTAATAAAACAGGACTAAATTAGTAAGAAGTTGGTAATCTATTAAATTTTTTTTTGATTGGTTGATTGGCGGATGTCGGATGTGAGATTTCGGATTTTTTCAGCAGGCTTCTATGATCTAACCCCTATAAAACCGAACTAAATAGTGACACACAGCACTTACTCTTTGCGAACCTCAGCGGTTCTTAGCGGTTCTTAGCGTAATTGTTTTTAGTTGTTACGCAGAGGTACGCCAAGGATTCGCAAAAGTTGCGCAGAGAGACGTTCACCTTTCAGCTTTCACCTTTGA
>PWND01000282.1 GCA_003557965.1 Bacteroidales bacterium
ACCTTGTATTGGCTCAAATGTGGGGGGTGTGCCCGAAATAATAGATGATGGTATCAATGGATATTTATTTGATAAAAATCCTTCTCCGGAAGAAATTGCCAGACTTATTAAAGATTTTATGAACTTAAGTCAGGATGAAAAAAACAAAATAAAAAGAAATGCAAGAAAAACCTGGAAAGAAAAATATAATGCGGAAAAAAACTATCCCGAATTTATTAAAAGTTTATTTAAGCTTTAGCGCTGTAAATTTCTAAAAGCTTATCAACATATAATTTAATATCATACTGCTCGGCAAACTCCTGCCCAAAAGCAGACATGGCTTTATATTTATCTTTATCCTCCCATATTTCCAGAATTTTGTCTGCAAAAAGTCCAGGATCTTGTTCTTTAATCAAAAAGCCATTTTTTGCATAAATCATAATATCCCTGTTTCCCTTTCCATCAAGAGTAACTACCGGTAATCCTGCGGCCATAGCTTCCAGTAACGTAAGTCCAAAGGCTTCGGAAAAAGCACTATGAATGTAAATATGAGAAGACCAAAGAAGCTTTTCAGCTTTTTCAATCTTTCCATGGAAAAATATATTTTCGCTAAAGCCCAAATTTTCTGTCCTCTGTTTTACAGAGTTTAATTCAGGTCCATCCCCGGCAAAATGCAATTCAAAATTTATGTTTTGCTTTTTTAGAAAATACGCAACATCAATTAAAAAGCTTTGATTCTTATTCTTTACAAATGATCCGATATTTACTAATCTTAACACATTGTTGGGAAAAGCTTGCTGTGTTTGCTTAAAGAACCTTTCATAATTAATGGCATTGCTCAAATGCGTTACCTGGTAGTGTCTGGCTATTTTATTGAAATAGGCTTCTGTACTTCTGGAATTAGCAATAAAATGGGCACCTCCGTTTTTAAAATATCTATTAAACAAGTACCTCTTTTCAAAATAATTAGTCAGTCTTGCTTTTGAAAAAAATAGACCCATGTCCAAATTTCTGAATTGAAACATATTATCATGACAATGCGAAAACCATTTAGCACGTGGATAATATATTGAGCGCGATACAATATCTGCCTCAAACAAATGGGTATGAATAACATCAGGCTTGAAGATATTTATAAATTCCTGCAGCTCATCAACAAAAAGTTTGTTCTTCCTGAGAATGGATAGTTCTACTCGTGAAGGAATTACAAAAGATTTAATAAGGCCTTTATATTCGGGATATTCATTTTCATCTGAAAAGCAAACCAATCGGACATCAACATCCTTTCTTTGAGATAATTCAGTACAAATATCCAGCACCAGGCGCTCAGCGCCACCTTTTCTTAATGAAGGGATAATATGAAGTATCTTAATCATCTAGCCATTCGTTAATACGCTCATCAGCAATTCTGTTAAGCTTAAGCACATACTCCCTGCCTCTACGCCCAATTTCATCTTTACGGTGTAATATGCGTTTTATTTGTGCAGTAATTGCTACTGAGTTATCAATATCTTTTACAATCAGTAAATCTGCCAGTTCATCATCGTAATCAAAGATACTGCTGGTTTTGGAAACCAGGCATGGGATCCCAACCGAAAGACTTTCAGTAATTACATGCCCCCAGGATTCACTAAAAGAAACGTACATGTTCAGGTCCATTCCGGCAAGTAAAGAAACATAAGCCTGATGAGACAATTCTCCATTATGTTCAATAATTCTTCTTTTTGTCGTATCAAGATATTGAACGGGGTCCAGTTCTCTTACATGCACATAAGAGTTCTTCACCATCAGGGCCGCAGCTACTTGATTGTGGATGTTTTTCCTGAAATCATTATTGCCCAAAACTCCAATATTAAACCCATTGGGTAAACTTTGTTTTTCCAATAATTCAGGAGGGTAAATGTATGTCTTATTGAGATATTCAAATGCATCTATACCGTAAAGGTTTTTAACAGTTTCGGCAAGACCGGGTTTGTTAAAGCCAACTTTATTGATTAAGCCTGTTCTAATCAGCTCAATAATTCTGACAAAGTTTTCCTTTGCTGCAAGATTTGATGAATTTTCCGCAAGGAATCCTGCATAGAGGAAATAAACAGGCAGATTTTGTTTTTTCTCCTTCAGGTATTTAATTAAAAATTCAAAATATGGGGGAAAACCCCTTAAGACTATCTTTTGAAACTCCTGGTTGATTATCAAATCACAAATTTCACTTAATTCTTTCACCGATAATCTGCTTTCAGAATAATACTGTGGTAAAACCAGTAATTTATCATCAAATAAAGCCAACGCCCCTCTTTTAACACCCAACCAACTATACCCGGTATTATCCGGACAAATAGCTATAACATCACTGTTTTTTCTGATCTCTTTAATTCTTTCTTCAAGCTCAGAAATATTAACATGCCCGGCATCTGCTTTTTTGAAAAAAAACTTTTTAATAAGATTCATTTGTATCCTGGTTTTTAATCAATATTAATATCTTCATCATAGCAGTTAAAAAGAAAAGTTTTTTCATTGGACAGCTTTTTTGCAAATAAAACTTTAGTCCCATATTTTTTCAACAAGAATGATTTTATCATTTGCCTTTTATTAAAAGAATCTTTGCTTTCAGATGCTTTGCTCAACCTGTTTCTTTTAAGTTTGTCAAGAACTGCATCTAACAAGTAATTGATGTAAAAATAAAGAATGAATAAAAACAGAAATATTCTCCCTTTTGTTTTTAAAATAACCAACCAGCCTGAAAGCATAATTTGGGCTTCTTTTTTTATATCATTGCGGGTTGATAAACTCCCATAATGTTTTATGCAAATTGTTGGATCAAAATAAAAAACCCATCCATTTCTTTTAATTCTTATTGCCCATTCCACATCTTCTCCATATAAAAAAAAGTCAGGATCAAAATTCGGAATTTGCTTTGTTTTTGATTTATCAATAACCAGAAATGCTGCATTTAGTCTGTAAACAAATCCTTCATTTTTATGAGCGTCATCAACTTTTATTCTCCAACTTAACTTCCATTTTGGATTCATTTTATAATTTATGGCACTGAAGCGCCATTCTCTTGCAAAACCCGGATTGTCAATCCAAACCGATTGTTGAAACTCTCCTGCCGGATTAATTATTTTACATCCATAGACTGTTCTTCCGGGCAAAGCATCTATTTTACTGATAATCCTGTTTAAAGTATTATTTTCAAATAAAAATGCATCCTGATTTATGATAAAAATGTAATCGCCACTTGCATGTTTCAATCCTAAGTTTACACCTCTTGAAAACCCTGAGTTATAACCAGACTCTATTTTTCTCCAAACGATATCTAAACTATTTACTTCATCTTCAGGAACATTGCTGCTATTATCAATTATTAAAAACTCCAGAAAGAAACCATTACTATCGTTCAAAATGCTTCTTATGCATTGAAGTAAAATATCAGGCGCATTAAAGTAAACAATTATAAAAGAAATCTTTTTCGCCATTCTAAAATTTCCTTTGACATTTAAATAACATTACCACATCAGTAAGGTTTTTGCTAAATCTGGGGTGACGTGGTGGTTTATTGGGCGGAAAAAACCTCGCTAACCGCCAGAATAATGGCAAATGATCAAAAAATACCCGAATGGGATTTACCTGCCAGGGTGAATAGTATTCCAAGATCTCAAGCCCTGCATTTTCAATGAGTTCTCTTGCGGTTTTCTGATTGTAAAAACGCAAATGGGTTCTATCCTTTACACCAATATCGGTATATTCAAATTTGCCTTTAAAAATATCAAAGCGATCCTTTGCGTTGGAAATATTAGGCAGCCCAATGATGATTATTCCATTTTCTTTTAGTTTTTCAATTCCTTTTTTTAGAACCATTTCTGGCTCACGAAGGTGTTCAAGTACGTGTATATATGTAACCACATTAAATGTAGATTCTTTGATATCGGCCCATACTTCAGGATTTTCCAAATCCCCATGAATACTCCGCTCAAGGGAGGGCTTGGCTTTACCCAAAGCTAGCTCGTTTAACTCAATGCCTGTTACCTGACAACCATTCATTTTTAGCCAAGAGGCAAGGTGGCCGGTGTGGCAACCGGTTTCAAGAACAGTTTTATTTTGCCCTATCCAATGAATTACCATTTGGGACTCCAATGAAAGGTCTTGTATTTTTTCGACCCTAGGTTTTTCATAAATTAATGAACGATCATTGGTCATTTTTCCAGCTATTATATTTTTCAATCACACCTTGGGGCAATTCATAAGGGTCAATTTTTCTAACCCCCTCCCAAAACTCAGGGTTTGTAGGATGAAAATTTTTCATATCAGGACTCCATTTCAACCAGACTTCTTTATACCAATCTCCAATTATTGGTTCTGATTCACGATGAGCTTCAATTTTCCTGCGTATGGCTTCATCATCTTTCCTCGCATAGGCAAAATGTTCGTAAAAGTGGTCTGACATATCAATTCTTCCCAAATTTACAGTTCTGAAACTAACAAACTCAATAAAATGTCTTAGAGGAAAAAACACCATAAGCAAAGGGTATTTCTCAGGATAAATCACATGATAAATATCCTTAAAATAATTTCTGTAATTCCAGCGTATCTGGCGGTTATAATACAATGGGCTATAAGATAGAGAGAGTAATTTTTTTATTTGCGTCCTGGTATAAACCTCATCACTATCAATATATAAACAATGTGTTGCTTTGGGAAGTGTTTTTTTTATATATGCCAGGCCAGCCTTAACATGCTCTAATTGTTTATCCCATCTACCTTTAATGATGTGAATTTTCTTGCCATGCTTATCCTGCAGCCTTTTCAGGATAGGCTCCAGATCATCACCGGGTACATCAACACCGCCCCAGGGAATATCAGAAACCACAAAAACGATATCATGTACATAGGGGGCAATGCTATCTACAGAGAGTTCAAGCCATTCATCACCCAGATATAACTTGTATAGTGCAACATATCTACGGGGTTTGAAGTAGAATAAAAATGATTTTATTTTATCAGTAATCCTCATATTCTTTATCTGGCTAAAAATAATGAACAAAAAAACACTAATCTAATGAGTAACCAAGAATTAATTGACATTTTTCTTTAGTTTTAATAATAAGTCTATAGTGAAAGCCATCACCGGTAATCATTTTTATGGCAGGGTTAAAAAACCTTGGTCTTAAAAAAAAACTTTTGTTCGTTGCAATTCTTTTAATAAAAATTAAAACCCTTACTAAAAATGAAGAATCACTCATTAACGAAATATAATACTTGTTAGTTGCTACATCAGTAAGTTCCTTGTCTAAACTATTTGACATACACCAATCTGAGATTGATTTATGTAAAAGTTTTCTGGTTTGAATTAGATTTGGAATATCCAAAGATCGATTGTTGTTATGAACTCCTCGCATTCCGACTGGTTTCTTAATCTCTCCCGGAAGCAACTTACCAACTAAAGAAAGTTTAAAAATAAAGTCAGTATCCTGATGCAGTTTTAGTTTTTCGTTAAATAAACCACCTTTTAATGCAAGCTCCTTTCTTATAGTTAATGCATCTAAAGTAATATATCCGATATGTTTTGGCTCACCAATAAGTGCATATGGCAATAATTCAGGACTAATCCTATCTCTAATTGTTGATAAAGTTTCCTGCCCTTTCGAATAATCATCAAATCGCAAAGATTGAGAATAATAGAAAAATCCAAGAGCATTATAAACACCATCCGCATCCGGATTCTCTGCAAAAACTTTCTTATCTGCATCAAAACGATTGGGCAGATAAAAATCATCCGCATCTAAAAAGGCTATAAATTCAAAACTGGCATTTGTAATTCCAAGATTCCGGGTAGCCCCTGCTCCGTGGTTGCCTTTATCAGGATGTTGAAATATTTTGATTCTAATATCCTTTTCAAGTAAACCTTTGCAAACTTGTAATGAGTTATCCGTTGATCTATCTTCTATCAGTAAAACTTCCTTTACATCTTCAAATTGAATTGCAGAATCAACTGCTTTCTCAACAAACCCGGCAGCGTTATAAACAGGAATTATTACTGAGATCTCCATTACCCTTTTTTATTATTACACCTAAAATCATCCACCAAAATCAACGCCCAGTGCGTGTTGGTTTGTGCCAGCACCGAATCTATGGCCTCAGCCACCAGGGTGGGGCGGTTGTAGACAGGGATGATGATGGAGATAACAGGGTCAGACATGCGTTTATAAAATATTAATTGCTTTTATGGTTTTTCACTGTATTTTTGACCACTTTGCTTAAAATCCACAAATGCTTATCCAAACTAAAATTATTATTAATATTTTTCTTCCCTTCAGAACCTAATTTTGCTGCATAACTCTGATCGTCAAGTATAGCTTTCATATTAGCGGCCATTTCATCAACATTATGCTCTTCACATAGCAAGCCCGTTTTACCATGTATGATTACATCAGGAATACCGGCATGAAGGGTACTGATTACAGGCAAACCAGCAGCGCTTGCTTCAAGAATTGAGACCGGCGTGCCTTCCATATCACCACTTTGCGCAGTTATAGAATGTTGAACATAGGCTCTTGCTGTTTTCAAATAATTAATAAACTCTCTTTGAGTAATTATGCCAGGGAACTCAACATTTTCATCTAATGAAAAGTATCTTACGAGGTTTTTACAGGCACTAAGCAAGATACCATCACCTGCTAAAATTAATTTTGCATCCGGATGAAGATCTAAGATCTTTTTGAAGGCCAATAATGTATAATAAGGTGCTTTTTTATCTACAAACCTTCCAACACTGATTAAATTCTTACTGCTACCGATGGTTTCGACCGAATAAAAAATTGGATCTGGCCCATAAGTATTATACACTACTTTTTCTGCCGGGCAACCCAAACTTAATATTTTATTC
>PWND01000191.1 GCA_003557965.1 Bacteroidales bacterium
GAAATATATATTTCAGGCAGGAAAACTATGAAAATTCATATAAATATCACAGAGAATCACTTGAAAAGAAAATTGAGCTGGATGATAAGCGTGGCATTGCAGTTTCGTATAATAATCTTGGGGCGATAAAGTACATAAAAGATGAATTCGACACTGCAATAAATTATTATAGAAAAGCGGGACAGATAAATGAGGAAATAAATGAAAAAAACAGGTTAGCAGCAAATTTTAATAATATAGGCCTTGTATATAATTATATGGAGAACTATGATAAGGCATTGGAATATTATTTGAAGTCATATTACATTGCAGAAAATGCAGGAATAATAGAATTTATACCTGCTTTGCTAAACAATATTGGCCTTGTACATCAAAGCCTGCTACAAAATGAGAAAGCTTTGGATTATTTTCGTAATGCTTCAGAGTATGCTGATAAAACCGGCGATATAAGCGTTAAAAGAGATGTTTTCCAAAATTTTTACCTAACTTATAATCAAATGGAGGATTATAAAAATGCTTTAAAGTATCATAAGAAGTATTTTGAGGTTAGTGACAGCCTTTTAAACGAGAATGTGAAAAGCCAAATTTCGGAATTAAAAATAGCTTTTGACGTTGAGAAAAAAGAAAATCAAATTGAGCTTCTTAATATAGAAAGAGATTTGCATTTATTGAAGATCAGGCAAAGCAGGTATTTGTTGATTACTTTGATATCAGGTACGCTTTTGCTGTCGGCACTGGTAATAACTCTAATAGTTTATAGAAACCGTAAGCGCACCCAAAGAGAGCTTCTAAAAAGAGTTATTGAAACAGAAGAGATTGAGAGAAAAAGGTTTGCTGAAGATTTGCATGACAGCCTTGGGCCATCATTGTCGGCGGTGAAGATGTGTGTTGGCGCTATGGGCAATGTTGAAGATGAAGAAAGAGACAGGATATCCGGGAATGCCCTTGAAATGCTTGATTCGGGAATAAAAAACATGCGTAATATTGCAAATAACCTTATGCCTGTTGAAATAGAAAAACAAGGCTTTATGAATGCCCTTAAAAGCTTTGCAAATAGAGTATCCGACAGTAAAAGAATCAAAGTAAACCTTGAAAATAAAAATGGTGACGAAATTCTTGATAAAACTGTTGAAATTGTTTTGTACAGGGTGGTTTGTGAGCTGATAAATAATACTGTAAAGCATTCAGGAGCAGAAAATGTATTTATTAAAGTGTTCAAAAATGCTAAAAATTTAACAATAAAATATAGCGATGATGGTGAAGGTTTTGATTTTCAGAAGTATAAAATTTCAGAACAAAAGAAAGGGATAGGCTTAAATAGTTTGAATTACAGAATTAAAACTATTAACGGGAAGTTGGTTATAAATAGTAAAAAAGGGGAGGGTATGCAGGCATTAATAGAAGTTGTAACCACATAAGCAATAATTACAGTTATGGAAAAAATAAAGGTTGTTATAGTTGAAGATAATGAGTTTTTCAGACATGGTGTTGAGGTTTTGCTTAACAGCTTCAAAATTTATGAAATAACAGGAGTGTTTAATAATGGACAGGAGTTTTATAAAGCACTGGATAACCTTGATGCTGATGTTGTTTTGATGGATGTTAAAATGCCGTTAATGGATGGCATAACAGCAACAAAACATGCAATTGAAGCATGTCCCGATATTAAGATATTGGTTTTAACGATGTTTGGTGAAGAAAACTTGCTGAAAAACATGATAAAAGCTGGCGTAAAAGGATTTATTTTGAAAGATATTGATAAAGATGCTTTTGATATTGCAGTAAGAACTGTTAATGCCGACGGGAACTATTACTCAGAAGAAATGTTGAAATACTTAACAAAATCCTATTTATCTTCAGAATCTGAAAATGAAAACCTGATAACAACCCGTGAGATGGAGGTGCTGTCATTGATATCACAAGGCTGTAGCAACCAGGAAATAGCAGAAAAACTATGCATTAGTATAAGAACAGTTGAAGGGCATAAAACAAATTTGATTTCAAAAACAGGTTCGAAAAACATTGTTGACTTATTGTTGTATGCTGTAAAAAACAACATTATTGCCATATAAATTTTCCAATTTGTGTTTAGTTATTGAGGTTAAGGTTGAGAAAGCTCAAAGGTGAAAGGTGAAAGTCTCTCAGTGTGCCTCAGTGGTTAAAATGTTTTAGCCCCTATAAAATTGGAACACGGATTATACGGATTAGACAGATAATCACAGATAAACAAATCCGTGAAAATCAGTCCAATCGGTGTCATCTGTGTTCTATTTTTTTATAACCACAGTGTTACACAAAGACACGAGAGCATAGTCCGAGAGCCAGAGAGAACTGAGAGAACTAAGGGTACACGAGCTGCAAAGAGGTTTTATACATAAAATCCGCGAAATAGCTTTTTAGTTGTAACGCAAAGGTGCGCCAAGGTTTTCGCAGAGGTACGCAAAGAGCCTTTTGCCAACTCCCCAATAAATAAATTAACCACGGAGGTACACTGAGTTTCTACACGGAATTGCACAGAGAAATCCGCAATCCGATATCCCACATCCAAAATCAACCATTTCCCCAATCAACCAATATTTTTTAAAGTTTTATTTAATAAAACTGTTTTGTTTATGATATTTTTATAATTTTATATTTGTAATATGGGAAATGTTTGCTTTCCCGAATTTTAGTTAAATGTTTAATTTTTGAAAAAAAAGGATAAAAGATGAGAGCAAAAAAGAAAAAAGGAACTATTGGAATTTTAACAGGAGGCGGAGATGTGCCGGGCCTTAACCCTGCAATACGCGCAGTAACAATAAGAGCATTAAGAGAGGGGTACCGCGTAATTGGCATAAAGAGAGGCTGGGCAGGAATGGTAGATATTATTAGGGATAAAAAAGCAAATAATGATAATAATTTTCAGGTGCTTACAGAAGACCTGGTAAATCGTTCCGGAAGGACCGGAGGTACATTTCTGCATACTTCCAGAACCAGGCCAAGCCATATCCCGTTAAAATCTGTTCCAGACCATTTAAAAGATAAATATAAAGCTGAAGTTAATGATTTAACAAAAGAAGTTCTTAAAAACATAGATTTTTTAGATCTTGATTATATTATTCCTATTGGCGGCGATGATACTTTAAGCTATGCTGTGAGGCTTTACCAGGAGGGAGTTAAAGTTGTAGCAATTCCTAAAACAATGGATAATGATGTTTCCGGTACTGATTATTGTATTGGTTTTAGTACGTGTGTTACCCGTACAATAGAGATGACAAACCTGCTAAGGACGTCTGCCGGCTCGCACGAGAGAATTCTTGTAATTGAAGTTTTTGGCCGTTATGCCGGCTTTACTGCATTGCTGCCAACGATGGCCGGTGCAGCCAACAGGTGTGTTATTCCTGAGCATAAATTTAAAATTGAACACTTGACGGAATTATTAGTAGAAGACCGTAGGCAAAACCCATCAAACTACTCAGTAGTCCTGGTTTCTGAAGGTGCCACTTTTGAAGGCAGCGATATGATGTTTGCTAACCTGGAAAAGGATATGTATGGGCATGCAAAGCTTGGTGGCATAGGTGATGCTGTTAGTGCCAGGATTAAAGATCATGCCCCGGGTTTTAATAAAGGGAAAAAGGTAGAAACAATTTTCCAACATCTTGGATACCTTGTCAGGTCAGGCGACCCGGACGCAATTGACAGTATTGTGCCTATGGCCTACGGAAACCTTGCATTTGACCTGATTCTTAAGGGAATTCATGGCAGATTGGTTATCTTAAAAAATGGCCGCTACGACAACATCCCGGTAGATATTGTTACCAGTGTTAAAAAATTTGTAGATGTTGATAAACATTATAATAAGGAAAGATTAAGGCCGGTTTATGAATCATTCATTGATAAACCCCTGTTTCTCATTTAAAAAGTATTCTTTAAGAGTTTTTGCTTTTGATTTTCCTACTAACGCTGATAATTCATCAGTGTCTGCATTTTTTATGCCTTGTACCGACTTAAATTTTTGCAATAGTAATTGAGCTGTTTTTGGCCCAATACCTTTTATTTCGCTTAAAACAGATTGAAGCCCTGTTTTTATGCGCCTTTTATTATGATGCTTGTTGCTGAAGCGATGGGCCTCATCTCGTAAATGCTGTATCACTTTTAATGTTTCAGAACGTTTGTCAAGATATAATGGAATGCTGTCGCCTTTCATATATATCTCTTCAAGCTTTTTGGCAATTCCTATTACGGGGAATTTGTTTTCTAAGCCCAGCTTTTTTAACGACTTTAATGCTGAATTCAGCTGGCCTTTGCCGCCATCAATAACTAAAAGGTCAGGGAGCCTTTCTTTTTGTTCGGCAATACTTTTATATCGCCTGAAAACAACCTCTTCTATTGAAGCATAATCATCGGGCTTATTAACAGAAGTAATATTGTAAATCCTGTAATTCTTTTTATCAGGTTTTGCTTTGCTGAAAACAACTACAGAAGCTACAGGGAGTTCTCCCTGGGTGTTGCTTATGTCAATGCCTTCTATGCGCTCTGGCAAAATTTCAAGGTTTAAGTCTTTTTGGATCTTTTCAAGTAATCTTTTTGTATGGCGCTCAGGGTCAACCAACTCTCTTTGGCGTGACTTTTCCAGCTTATAGTATTTTGCATTTCGCTCTGAAAGCTGAAGAACCAGCTTTTTGTCACCCCGTTGAGGTACAGTGAATTTTGTGCCCGGAAAGCTTATGTCAATTTTAAATGGCACAATAGCCAAAGGTGCATTGTCAGTAAATCTTTGCCTGAGCTCAGTTATAGCTATCTTTATAAGTTCCTTGTCGCTCTCATCAAGCTGTTTTTTCATCTCCAGCGTGTGCGACTGTACTACAGCTCCGTTTATTACCTTTAAAAAATTTACATAGCCGTAATCATCGTCACTGATGATTGAATATACATCGGCATTCTTTATGGAGGGGCTTACTACTGTTGACTTTGCCTGAAACTTTTCTAACAGCTCAATTTTCTCTTTTACAATATTAGCTTTCTCGTACTCTAATTCTTTTGCGTACTCCTTCATTAAAGCCTTTAACTGATTCATTACTATTGTAAGGTTGCCTTTTAAAATATTCCGGATTTTTTCTATGGTATTGTTGTAGTCTTCCGGTGATTGCAAGCCTTCGCAAGGGCCTTTGCAGTTATTGATATGATATTCCAGGCAGACCTTGTATTTGCCGCTTTTTATTTTTTCAGGACTTAAGTTTAACCGGCAAGTCCTGTATTGAAACAACTGCCTTATTAACTCCAGTAAAGTGTTCATCATTCTCACAGATGCATAAGGCCCATAATATTTACTGCCGTCTTTTATGAGGTTTCGCGTACTGAATATTCTTGGAAATGGTTCATTTTTTATGCATATCCAGGGAAAAGTCTTGTCATCTTTTAACAACACATTATAGCGTGGCCGATACTTTTTTATAAGGTTATTTTCTAATAATAAAGCATCTACTTCCGTATCAACAACTATATGCCTGATGTTGTGAATCCTTTTTACCATAACCTTAACTTTCCCGCTATCATAACGCTCTCTGTTAAAGTATGATGAAACACGGTTTTTTAAATTTTTTGCCTTACCTACATAAATTACTTTCTCATTTTTGTCGTAAAATTGATATACGCCGGGCTTAGACGGGAGAGTCTTTATAATTTGCAATGATATGTTTTTAGGATTTTCAGGCATATATTATGCTTGTTGTTGTCAAAAATTTAATTTTCTAATTTAGTACAAAGGTACTGCAGTTGCACTTATCGCCGGTTTGATTTGAAAATTGTTGAATATTTTATCTTCCAAGCATTTTGAAGCCCTTGATTAATATACTGATATCATTTTCGAGCTTATATTCACGGGCATATAATGTGTTTAAGTTTGTAAGGGTTTGCAAACCAAACTCTTTTCCCTTAAATGCATCAGCAGGATTTAAAACAGACTTTTTCAAATCAGGGAGGCGCTTATTGTCAGGGGAATTATGGTATCCTACCCATGTTTTTTTTCTAAACAGAACAGAAAAAATATTTTTGACAAAACCCAATGGTTCTTTTACAAGGAAAACGGAAATAGGAAAAGTAGCCAATAAGCCAAATGAAACAACAAGGTCGAAAAGTTTTTTTATCCTGATATTTGATGGCTTATTTATGGAGTTAACATCTACCATAAACATATCTTCAAAACGGTCAATGCTGTTGCTGCCTATAATATAAAGGCTTTCGGGAGGCGCAATTTTAAAGCTAACAGGCAAGTCCGACAATTCTGCCATTTTATTGATTATTTTTTGAGATGGTATTTCTCCTCCGCAAAAAATTATCTCATCAATTTTATATATTTCAGTAAGTCCTTTTAAATTCGAATAACTGCCTATATGTTTGTTTGGGTCAAATTTTGAATTATCAGTACAAACCAAACCAATAAATGACGGGTTGGAGTGTGTCCTTATTAGCGTTGCAATTCTTTCCGGCTCATTATCGTTGCCGGCAATAATAATTCTTTTGCTTTTATGAGCACCAACGCCCAGGTCTTTAAATTTAAAAATATGAAAAATGCTTCTTGTGCCGATCATTGAAATTAATGACCACAAGCCGCCTAAAAGTATAAGTGCTCTTGAAAACCTTAATGAAATAGGGAGTAAAGCGTAAATTACCAGGATTATTATTGTGCCTATTCCTATTCCCCTGACGATTCTGAATAACTTTACAGGCTTGTCGTATCCGCCGCTAAGCCAAATCGAAAACAACCATATA
>PWND01000098.1 GCA_003557965.1 Bacteroidales bacterium
ATCAGTAATAATACCGACAATTTTTTTATTTTTTGTCACAGCTGTGGCTCCCAGCCTTTTCCCGGAGATCTCTATTATTACTGTCCTAATATCAGCATTAATGTCAACTTCAGGTTTTTCATTCACAACGTACAAGTCCTCAGCTTTCAGGTAAAGTTGCTTCCCAAGCGAACCACCGGGGTGATACCTTGCAAACTCTTCTTGTGTAAAACCCTTGCACTGCAATAATGACACTGCCAGGGCATCTCCCATAACAAGCTGAGCGGTTGTACTTGCAGTAGGTGCCGGATTACCTGGCACAGCTTCTGAGTCAACCGATGTTTGAATTATAAAGTCACTCTGTCTTGCTAAAAAAGAGTTCAGGTTGCCGGTCATTCCAACCAGGCAGGCCCCCAGACTTTTCAACATTGGAACCAAAACTTTAATTTCCGGTGTACTGCCGCTATTACTCAAGCAAATGACGATATCGTCTTTTTGTACAATACCAAGATCACCATGTATAGCATCAGCAGCATGCATAAAGATAGCCGGTGTACCGGTAGAGTTTAAGGTTGAAACAATTTTTGATGCAATTATTGCACTTTTTCCAATGCCGGTTATAACAACCCGACCTTTACTGTTAAAAATTTTTTCTACAACAAGAGCGAAGTCTTCATTGATAAAGCCTTCTAACTTATTAACAGCCATTGCTTCCACGCGAATTGTGTTTTTCGCAATTTCTTTTATTTCTTCAATATTTTTCACAATAATGATTTAATTAGAAAATTTAATAAATATTATTTTGTGCTAAATTATATAAATGCTAAATTTACGTTACAAATGTATTGAATTTATTAATAATGATGGAGAATGGAAACAAAGTGTGATATTTCACTACGGGATCTGCTCAAAAAGATCTTTGGTTATAGTAGTTTTAAAGGCGATCAGGAGATAATTATCCAAAGTTTACTTCAGGGAAAAGATACTTTCGTTATTATGCCAACAGGCGCTGGAAAATCAATGTGCTATCAATTGCCGGCTTTAATAAGCGAGGGAACTGCAATTATTGTATCACCATTAATTGCTTTAATGAAAAACCAGGTTGATGCAATTAGAAATTTTGCCAGCTATAATGGAATTGCACATGTTTTAAACTCTTCATTAACAAAAAGTGAAATAATACAGGTAAAAAATGACCTTAGAAGCGGAGAAACCAAAATGCTTTATGTTGCTCCGGAATCACTAACAAAAGAAGAAAATGTTGAATTTTTAAAAGAAATAAATATCTCATTTTTTGCAGTTGACGAAGCTCATTGTATTTCGGAGTGGGGGCACGACTTCAGGCCTGAGTATCGAAAACTAAGACCAATTATTGATGCATTTAATAAGCCGGTACCAGTAATTGCTCTTACAGCTACTGCAACACCCAAGGTACAGCAGGATATTCGCAAAAACCTGAAAATGGCAAGTGCCAACCTGTTTATTTCTTCATTTAACAGGCCTAATTTATACTATGAAATCAGGCCAAAATCAGAAAATTCTGTTAAGGATATTATTCGGTATATCAACAACAACCCCGGAAAATCAGGAATAATCTATTGTTTAAGCCGTAAAAAAGTAGAAGAAGTTGCTGAAACACTTCAGGTAAATGGCATCAGGGCGCTTCCTTATCATGCCGGGCTCGATAATGCAGTAAGAGTTTCCAATCAGGACCGGTTTTTAATGGAAGACGCTGATGTTATTGTAGCTACAATTGCTTTCGGAATGGGTATTGATAAGCCTGATGTGAGATATGTTATTCATTATGATATCCCTAAAAGCCTGGAAGGATATTACCAGGAAACCGGGAGAGCCGGAAGAGATGACGGCGAAGGCAACTGCATCGCGTTTTATTCGTATGAAGATATTAAGAAGCTTGAAAAGTTTCTTAAAGGAAAACCGGTTGCAGAACAAGAAGTTGGGATGCAGCTGCTGTATGAAACTGTTGCTTATGCCGAAACTTCAATATGCAGAAGAAAAGTATTACTTAACTATTTTGGCGAAAGCTATCCAAACGATAATTGTGGTGCTTGCGATAATTGTTTATATCCTAAAGAAAAGTTTGAAGGAAAAGAATATATTTGCACCCTGATAGAAACAGTACTTATTGTTAAAGAGTTATTTAATTCAAAACACGTAATAAATATACTAATGGGAAAAAACACAACTGCCATAAAATCATGTAAACATAATAATCTTGAAGTATTTGGGAAAGGTGCTGATCAGGATGAAAAATTCTGGAATGCAGTTATCAGGCAAAGCCTAATAGAAAGGCTACTGGAGAAAGATATTGAAAGCTACGGGCTTCTTAAAGTTACTCCTAAAGGGAAAAAGTTTCTTGAATCACCAACCTCTGTTAAGCTTAGTAAAGACCATGATTACAACAGTGCTGATGATGACCTAATGGGCAGAGGCGGGCAAAAAACCAGTGCCAGCGATAAAGTCCTTTTCGCACTGCTGAAAGACCTGAGAAAAGAAATAGCCAAGAAAAATAATTTACCTCCTTTTGTTATCTTCCAGGACCCTTCCCTGGAGGATATGGCAATTCAATACCCTGTTAATATTAATGAATTAAAACAAATCACAGGTGTTGGCTCAGGAAAAGCTCTGAAGTTTGGAAAACCTTTTGTTGACCTTATTGCCAAATATGTTGAAGAAAATGAGGTAGAAAGGCCGATGGATATGATTGTTAAGTCAGTAGTTAACAAATCAGGCCTTAAAGTTTACATTATTCAGAATATTGACAGGAAAGTATCATTAGAAGATTTAGCATTTGCCAAAGGAATAGAAATTGACGAAGTTATTGCCGAAATAGAGAGCATTGTTGCATCCGGAACAAAAATTGACATTAGCTATTATATCAACCAGGTAATTGAAGCAGATAAACAAGAGGAAATTTTTGACTATTTTACTACTGCTGAAACTGATTCCTACCTTGAAGCTCTTCAAGAGCTTGGAGAAGACGAATATACTGAAGAAGAAGTAAGGTTGATGAGAATTAAGTTTTTATCGGAAATGGGTAACTAATAAGTGATACATACAAATATTTTTTTACATAAATAAAATTTAACTTAACACAAAAATGGAAAATCAAAAAGAAATAAAAAAGCTAACGAAAAATAAATTTAATACGGTAAATGTAATAGCCGGGATTAATATTATTCTTTTAATAGGGTTAGCTCTGTTATATGTTTTATACTTTACCGGCAACGATAACGGGCAGCAGGAAGCCACAGAAAATACTCCCTCAATAACTGAAACCATTACAGGTGACAGCAACATTACTATAGTATTTGTAAACAAGGAAGAAGTACTTGAGTCATATTATCTGACAGATAAGTTGCGCAGAGATTTTGAAGCAGAAAAAAACAGGCTTGAAAGACAGTTTATGAATAAACAAGAAGAAATTCGCAGAGATTTTGAAGAGTTTCAAAGGAATATGCAGTCAGGGCTATTACGTGACGAAAGTGCTCAAAGAAAAGAGCAAGAGCTCATGATTGCCCAGCAGGAATTATATGAAATGAATGAACTTTTTACAGAAAGGTTAATCAGAAAAGAGCAGGAAATGCAACTGCAATTAGCTGACAGCCTAAGCAGCTTCCTGGAAGAATATAACAAAGACAAAAACTATCACTACATTTTAAGTTATACTATAGGAGGAAGTGTTTTGTATGGAAGTCCCGCATTTGATATCACTAAAGATGTTGTAAAGGAAATAAAAAAAGTTACTCCATAACGTTTTTATTTCCTGGCAAAGTCTAAGAATTACAACGAAACAAAAGCACTTACAGTTTATTATTAGAATACGTAAATAATTGTAAAGCAATTTAATAACGATAATTTATACAAATGAAAACAATTAAGCATTTATTATTTTTTCTGGCATCAATATTTTTATGCACAAACACTTATTCTAACATTACTTATACATTGGTAATCCATGGTGGGGCAGGCAATATTTCTAAAGAAAGCCTTAGTGCTGAAGACATAAAAAACTATGAAAACAAGTTTTCACATACATTAAATATCGGTGAGGAAATGCTTAAAAACGGTGCTTCAGCTTTGGATGTTGCTGTTGAAGTAGTAAAAATTTTAGAAGATTCGCCACTGTTTAATGCGGGCAAAGGCTCAGTGTTTAATATTGATGGCGAGAATGAGCTGGATGCTTCAATAATGTGCGGAAAAGACAGAAATGCAGGCGCTGTTGCAGGTGTAAGAATAATAAAAAATCCTATAGAGGCAGCCTACAATGTTATGAAAGAATCGCCCCACGTAATGCTAATTGGAGATGGTGCCGAGCAGTTTTCTAAAGAAAAGGGATTAGAAATAGTATCACCTTCATACTTTTTTGACCAGAGAAGATATGATCAATATCGTAATTTTATTGACAACCGAGACAAAGGCTATAATAATCAAAATAATAAAGACTTTAAAACAGGAACTGTAGGTGCTGTTGTTTTGGATAGCAAAGGCAATTTAGCTGCAGCTACATCAACCGGTGGTATGCTGGCTAAAAAATATGGACGCGTGGGAGACAGCCCGATTATAGGTGCCGGCACTTATGCCGACAATAATATCGGTGCAGTATCTGGAACCGGACACGGCGAGTTTTTTATCAGGAACGTTATTGCATACGACATTCTGGCTAAAGTAAAATACTTAAATACTCCAATTGAAAAAGCTGCAAAAGAGCTTATCCATGACCGTCTTGGAAAAGACGAAATTAATGGTGGTATCATTGCTGTTGATAAAGATGGAAATATTGCAATGGTATTTAATACAACTGCAATGTTCAGAGGTTTTGTTAATCATAAGGGCGAAAAGGAAACAGGAATTTTCGTTGACTAACAAACAATTTTAGCCTTAATTTTGGTTTTTGTATTGTACAACTTCATTATTAAAATAAACTATTTCAACACCAGCTTCTTTAAAGAGCTTTTCTGATTCTGTGCCTGCATGGTATTTTCTTTCGCAAACTACTCTTGTAATTCCGCAGTTAATAATAAGCATTGCACAAACCCTGCAGGGAGTCATCCTGCAGTATAATGTTGCCCCTTCAATACTAATTCCAAGCCTTGCTGCCTGGCATAAAGCATTCTGCTCAGCATGTACCGTCCTAACGCAATGCATAGTAGCACTTCCATCTTCATGCATAACCTTTTTCATCTGGTGGCCAACATCATCGCAATGTGGCAAATTTTTGGGAGAACCAACATAACCGGTTACCAGTATCTGCCTGTCCCTGGCAATTACACATCCACTACGCCCACGATCACAGGTTGCTCGTTTACTAACTGTATGCGCTATCTCCATGAAGTACTCATCCCAACTCGGACGAATATATTTTTCTTTTTCTGTTGACATAATTATATTTTTTGATTAATCAAAATTATACATCATTATTTAGTTTTTTATCAAAATAACATTTTTTTTCATTAGTGCAGTAGTTAACATGCTAAGTATTTGGAAAAAAATAAACATTCTTTTAATTTTTCCATATTAGAACTGTGAAAAATCATTAAATTTGAAATACAATTAAATTTTTACTAATTCAAAATACTCCTTATTATCAATGAAAATATTCAAAAAGTTTTTTTCAAAACTATTTTTCGGTATTACAATTATAATTTTTTCAATTTCTTCAGTATTTAGCCAAGTCTCAGAAGATCAGTTTAATGCATTATTCGTCTTATATATAACAACCGATGGCGATAATTGGGATAACAATGAAAACTGGGATATTACCAACCCTGATGCAGATGTTAATTCATGGTATGGAGTTACTGTAAGCGAAGGGAATGTTACAAGAATTGAATTAAATTATAACAATCTTAGTGGGCATATACCAAGCCAGGTTGGTAATTTAACTCACTTAACGAGATTTGAGGTGGGGCATAATAATCTGTCAGGCATAATCCCATCATCTATATCTAACATGAGCAACTTAGAAAGATTAAGATTGCACTCCAACAACCTGACTGGTTAAATTCCTGATGATCTTCAAGTTTTAAATAGTTTAGAAAGGTTTGAGTTAAATAATAATTCACTTAGTGGGGAAATTCCGGAGTGGATAGGGAATTTCACAATCTTAGATAATTTACAGTTAGCCAATAATAATTTTAGCGGAGATGTTCCGGGTAGTTTGCAAAACCTGTCTAACCTTGAAACTCTTACGCTTCAAAATAATGACCTCGTAAGCATGCCTGATTTATCAGATTTAGCAGGTGTTATTACACTGCTTAGGTTGCAAAACAACTATTTTCATTTTGATGACATTGAGCCAAACTATGTAGCATTTAATCACCTTAGTGATTTTTCATACTCGCCTCAGGCAAAAGTTGGTGATTATGAAGAACATACATTGAATTTTGGTGATAGTTTTACCATGAGTGTGGAAGTAAGAGGCTCTGCAAATAATTATCAATGGTTCTATGATGGTGTAATGATTCCGGTTGCAGATGAGAGTGAGTATCATATTGCGTCATTTAATTCGAATTATGCAAGAACATATCACTGTGAAGTAACGAGCGGTATTGTTTCAGGCCTGGTTATTTCATCAGAAGATATTGTATTGGAATATGCTGGTGATGTCCCCCCTGATGTTGAGACACATGAGCCAACTGATATTACATCAACAACGGCGGTTTTAAGAGGGGAAGTATTGTCTGCAGGGGGACTGGATGTAACTGACAGGGGGTTTTACTGGGGCTTAGAACCAAATGTTG
>PWND01000179.1 GCA_003557965.1 Bacteroidales bacterium
AACCTTAACCTTAACCTTAGCCTTAACCTCAGTCTCAATTATCCGGCACTATCAATTACATTCCATACAAAAGCCCTGATGCCTTGTTGTTCTGCGGTTTGGTTAATTTCGTTAACTCCATGTAGTAGTTTTTCAGCAGTATGTTCTTCTACTATTGCAATTGTGGCAGAATTCATTGCCGGCCAGGTGTGAGTTCCCATGTGAGGTTCGCCTTTTTCTGAGCCTCTGCCCATAACATCTTTCCATTGTGAAAACCCTCGTGCATTATTTTTGTCGAGCAATACCTGCACACGTTCTGTTAGTGCCTGGTTATAAATAATAAATACTGCTTTCATGTTTTATCTGTTTAATAATTTTTTTAAATTATTCTGAAATAGCTTTTTTCCGAATATTTTTTCTTTCTTTTCTAACTTTAAGCATGCCAAGTATAGTATAAGTAACCGGGACAAAAATCATTGTAATAATGGTAGAAAATGACAGTCCTCCTATTACTGCAATACCCATAGGCCGCCAGATTTCCGAGCCTTCCCCTGTTGATATAGCCATTGGAATCATTGCAAGCAAGGTTGTAAGGGTAGTCATTAATACCGGCCTTAGCCTGGATTTTCCTGCTTTAATAACCGATTGCACAATAGTTAAACCCCTGTTTCTAAGCAAGTTTGTAAAGTCAATTAAAACAATTGAGTTTTTCACAACTATTCCCACCAAAATAACTCCACCTATCATAGAAATAACCGAAAGCTCTGTTCCGGTAAAGAATAACCCCAGCATCACCCCGGTAAATGCAAAAGGTACTGCCATCATAATAATAAAAGGCGTTCTGAATGATTCAAACTGAGCAGCCATTACAATGTAAACCAAAAATATACTCAGAGCCAGCAGTAGCAAAATATCAGAAAATGCTTCCTGCTGATCTTGTATCTGGCCTCCGAATTCAATATCTATACCTTGCGGGATATCCATTTCTGCTATCGCTTCCCTGATATCAGCAGTAACTTCACCTAGAGAGCGCTCATGCAAAGTACAGTTTACTGTTAAGTATCTGATCCTGTTTTTTCTTTCAATATTGGGAGGAGCAAAATATTCTTCGACAGAGGCGAATTCATTAATTTTTACAAGTCGCCCTGCTGCATTTCTAACACTGATATTTTCAATATCAGCCATTGTTTTCCTGAATTGTTCCTTATGCCTCACAACAACATCATACTCATATCCGTCTTCTCTGAAGCGTGTAGCTATCATTCCTTCTACTCTATTTCTAATAGCGTTAGCCACAGTATGTGAGTTTAGCCCAAACGAGGACATTTTTTCCTGGTCAGCCACGATTCTTAGTTCTGGCCTTTCTTCACCCCTGCTTATATTAACATCCCTGGTCCCTTTAATATTTTCCATTTTTTCTGCCAACTGAAACGCGACAGAATTTGTTTCGTCAAAATCATGCCCGTATATTTCTACAGCAACAGGTGCTCCTCCCATCATTCCGCCGCCACCTTCCGTGCTAACGGAAAAGTTAACAATTTCAGGGAACTGCCTTAAATTTTCTCTAAAAGCTTCTGCTATTTGCCAAACATCTCTGTCTCTGTCACTTTGTGGGACCAGTCTCATTTGCACATCAATTGTATGTGGCCCTGATGCGCCACCAATCAACCCTCGAGTAGTGCTATATCCCGAGCTTACAGAATAAATTTCAGCTTCAGGATATTCGGTTTCAATAAGTCTTTCCAACTGTCTTGCTGTTTTTATTGTTTCTTCTAGCCTCAAGCCAATTGGCAGTTCTATATTGGCGGTTATCCTGTTTTGGTCTGAATCAGGCATAAAGCTGGTTCCGATTTGTGTCACCAAAAACATACTGCTTGCAAAAATCAAAAACGCCATAACAACAATAAACACCTTTCTTCCCATAGCCCACCTCAGAATTGCAACATAGGCTGAGTCAACTTTATCAAGGCCTCTGTTGATTTTCTCTCTTAAAGCTACAGCAAAGCCTTTATTTTTTTTACTGCCAACAGCTAATAATTTTGATGAAAGCATAGGTGTTAGTGAAAGGGCAGCAATAGTGGAAATACTAACAGTGATAGAAACAATAAATCCCAGTTGTCTGAAAAACAATCCCATTAAGCCGGTAATCATTGTTAAAGGCAAAAACACAGCGAGTACAGTTAATGTTGAAGCCACAACTGCCAGTCCAACTTCATTAGTTCCATATACTGCTGCTTCCTTGGGCGTGCTGCCTCTTTTAATATGTTTAAAAATATTTTCCAATACCACAATAGCATCGTCAACAACCATACCCATAGCTATTGCAAGGCTTGAAAGAGATATTATATTAAGAGAATTACCGGTTATATACAGATAAATAAATGCTGCAATCAGCGATACCGGAATTGTAAGAACAATAATAAATGTTGCTCTCCATCTTCCGAGAAATAACAAAACAACCAAAGTAACAAATATTCCGGCAAAATAAAGTATCTGCACAAGGTTATTGATAGAATCAGTAATAAAGTCGGAAAAATCAACGATAACATCCACTTCTATATCAGGGGGCAGGTTTTTTTGCAGCCCAGGAAGTTGTTTATTAATTTCATTGGCAATATTTACGGTATTTGCCCCGGACTGTCTTTGTACAATAACTCTTAGCCCATTACGTCCATTAATTCTTTCCTCAATAGTAGCTTCTCTTAAAGTATCTTTTACCTCAGCAATGTCTGATACAAAAACCGGGTTTCCGTTAAAATTCCCAACAACAACATTTTTAATTCTGTCGCTTTGGTCAAATTCCCCGGTAAACCTCAACGGATAATCACTTTTGCCCATTTTCAGGTTTCCTGCAGGCAGGTTAATATTTTCGGCAGCCAGTAAAGATCCAATTTGTTCTACAGTAATATTATAAGCATCAAGCTGCCTTGGGTCAACATTTACCTGTACCTCTCTAACGGGTTCGCCTGATAAAGAAACAGTACCTACTCCTTCTATACGGTTAAGCGGGTTTACCAGCAAATCATCCAAAATTTTCCCCATAGCATCATAGCTTTCATCAGCAGTAGCCGATAAAATCATAACAGGTATCATAGCCGAGCTGAATTTAAATATTGTAGGTTGCTCAACATCTTCAGGGAGAAATCTTGTTATTCTGCCAACAACGTCACGTATTTCATTGGTGGCCTCATCAAGGTTTGTTTCGTATTCAAACTCCAGTATAATAGATGAAATTTCATCACGCGAAATTGAAGTAATTTCCTTCAGGTTGGTAACAGTACTCAGGTTGTCTTCCAGCAACCTTGTTACATTTGTTTCAATGTCGGAAGCACCGGCTCCCGGGTAAAGCGTAACAACACTAATAAATGGCGGGTCAATTTCAGGATATAAATCCAATGGAATATTTCGAAGGCTATAAAAGCCTATTACTATCATAGCCAAAAACACCATTAAAGTTGTTATTGGCCTTTTTACCGCAGTGCTATATGTACTCATATATTATATTATTCAGTTGTTTCTTATAGAAATAATTTAATTTACAATTTGGACCTTGTCCTGGTGTGTAAGATTATGTTGCCCTGTAATAACGAGCTTATCACCCTGGTTTAATCCGGATAGTATTTCGAGGTTGTCATCCAGTTTTCGCCCAAGCTTAACGGTTCTTCTAACAGCAACATCATCTTCAACAATAAAAACAAACCTTTCATTAGAGCCTACCTGCTTCATTACAGAAGTTGCAGGAACTATAATGCCGGTAGTTTCGCCAAGGTTAAGCTTAACCCTGGTAAACATGCCGGGCTTTAAAACATAATCAGAATTATCAATCATTATTTCAGCCTGAAATGTGCCGGATGCCCTGTCAATTGTTGGATGAATTCTGAATATTTCACCTTCAAATTTTTTGTTTTGATATATATCGGTATAAACTTTTGCTGTTTGTCCGGCTTTAACAACCGACAAATTTCTTTCTGAAATACCGGTAAAAACTTTAACAGGGTTTATTTGTTTTACAGATACTATACCGGGCTTCCCCGCAGGTGTCGGGCTCATGGAAAAAACTTCACCGTCGCTGTAAAACCTTCCGGTAACAACCCCCGTTAAAGTTGACAAAATTTCAGTGTTAACAGACAGGTTTTCATAGTTGCTTTTTGCCACCTCATATTGAGTTTTTAACTGATCATAATTTTGTTGTGTAACAGCGCCTTCTTTTAGAAGTATCTCAAGCCTTTCAAGGTCATCTTTTAAGTTTTGCATTTGTACTTTTGCCTGGTACAAATGAGTGCGGTCCATTTGTACAATCTTTTGCCCCTTATTAACCATATCACCAACATCAACATATATTTTTTCTATTCTTGCGGGGTTGGCTGCGCCAATAAAAGCTTCTTCCCAGGGCTGAACAACCCCTGTTAATTCAATTTGGTTTTCAAGGGTCAATTCTTCAACGGTTTTAAGTTCTACAAGAACTCTTCTTTCTTCTTCTTCTTTCACTTCTTCTGTTTGAATTCCACAAGACTGCACAAATAAAATCATAACAGCAAAAAGCACTAAATAATTTGTTTTTATTCTCATTTTTCCGAATTGTTTTGTTATTTCCTATTAGTTTCTTTTTCCAATAAATTTTTCATGCTCAGTTTTAGCATTTAATATTTCATGAATGGCTTGAATATAGTTAAATTTAGCCTGTGATAAAGCTATTTCGCTATCGTTAACTTCGAGCAAAGTACCCTGTCCTGAGTCATATCGTGTAAGAGCGATTTTATAAGCTCTTTCTGCCAGCTCAACATTTTTTTCAGCATTTGCTGCTTTTTCAATAGCCAGGCTAATCGTTCTAATAATATCGCTTAATTGCATGCTCAGATTATCTTCAAGGTATTCTCTTTGCAGGGCTAATTGCTCAGAAGTAATCTGAAGTTGTCTTGCCCTGTTTCTTGTAGTAAAGCCATCAAAAATGGGTATATTAATCTGAAGCCCAACTGCCGCAGTTTGCACCCAGTCGTAATCAGAAAAATTAAGATCGTTTGCCTGTGACTGAAACTGATAATTTCCAATTGCTGCAACACTTGGGAGATTTGCTGCCCTGACGGCTTTTTCCTGCTGATTTATTAAGTTTCTTTGAATATCCAATTGTATCAATCCACTATTTCCTGCCAAACTTCTTTCTGTTTGCTGAATGTCGAAATTTATCATCCATTCTTCAGCCATGTTTACTAAATCTCCCTCAAGTTCCACAGCTTCATCTTTATCAATACCAGTTAATATTATTAAGAAATTCAGGCTAAGTTTATATGCATTTTCGGCCTGGATTAATGACGGACGCAGGTTTTCTGTTTGAACCTCTGCCCTGATCTTGTCAAATTCAGAAACCAGACCTTGCTTATGCATTGATTTAATATTGGCGTAGTTTTCTTTAGAGTTTTCAATCCTTTGTTTCATAATCTCCAATGACTCCCTTGCTAAAAGTGCATTATAAAATGCTACCATAACATTATACCTTAGCTCTATTTTTGCTTCCCGGAGTTCCTCCTCAGAAAGCACCTGCTGTATTCTGTTAGCCCTTAGAGAAGAAATTAAAGCATGGTTAAAAACCGGGATGCTTCCGGAAAATCCGGCATTATAACTGTGTTCTGAGCCGATTTCAAGAACCTGCCCAAAGAATGGAGGCTCATCCGGCATAAATATTACAGGGCGCCTTAAGTTGTTATTATACATTCCACTTGCACTAATATTAGGCCAGAAACTACCAAGTGTTTCATAATATTGCGCCTCTGCACTTTCAATACCCAACTTCGACATCCTAATCAGTGGGTTTTGTTCAAGAGCTAATTCAACGGCCGTATTAATATCAAGCATTATAATATCTGATTCATCATTTTGAGAATATACAAGCGTTTTAGCTGATATTGTCATAAATATCAATATAAGCAATGCTTTTAGTTTTTGATTCATAAAAACCCGGTTGTTATATTTATTTTTCATTGTAAAATAGTTTATCAATCATTTTGTGTCCTTTCTCTGTAGCTATTCCTCTAATAAACGTCATAACAGTATGTTCAAAAACATCTGTTTTAGAATAATTATCAAATGCGCTATCATCCATTAATTGAAACTGTAAATGTGCAATATTTGCCATGATTGAAGGGTTTATATCTTCCCTGAAGTACCCCTGCTTAACTCCCCTTTTTATTACTTCTTCTGTAAATGATATTGCAGCCGTCCTGTTGGGAATTACTACTTTTTTACATATTTCAGGATGATACTTGTTTAAATCATTAATAAAGTTTGGATGCGCATTGCTGATTACTTTAAATACTTCCGTAATATGTATGTGAATAATTTCCAGTGGGTTTTCCAGTGTATCAAGAAGTTTTTTGATGCTTTCCACATATTTATTATGATTATGTTTGATGCTTTCCTGCAACAAAACTTCCTTATTTGGGAAATGCTCATATAAAGTCCTTTTCGACATACCAAGTGCTTCGGCAATCTCGTTCATCGTTATTGAACGAACCCCGTTTCTTAAAAACAACCTGGAGGCCTCTTCAAGTATTCTGTCGTGCATTTTATTTTCCAATTATAATTTGTAAGTGCAAAAGTAAAAAACTCTAAAAACCAAAATAGTTTTTTGGGTAATTTTAACAGTGTTGGGGGATTGGTGGATTGGTTAACTGGTTTATTGGGGAATTGGGGTGTAAGCAGTAACTTGCAATCATCAAGTTTTCGCAATTGTAAGT
>PWND01000050.1 GCA_003557965.1 Bacteroidales bacterium
AATATTTAGCTTCTCAGTATTTTAATCTCTTTATTTTCGGTAATACGAATTATTGTAGAAGCTTTAGGCCTTTCTATAACATGTTGATTTAATGGCACAATATAATCAACAGCATTTTTTACCTGCTCATCAATTTTACTAAAGTAAAGTGGGCTGGGTGCCCCACTAACATTAGCCGAAGTTGAAGTTATAGGCTTGCCAAACTTGTGAAGTAAGGCAAGGCAAAAATCATCCTTTGGGATCCTGATAGCTATAGAACAATCACTCGCGGGAACATTTTTCGCAAGGTTTTTGGCATTCTCGTATATAATTGTAAGAGGCTCGTTTATATTTTTAACCAAATCATAAGCAACCTCCGGAACTTCAGCAACATATTTTTCCAGCATTTCAAAATTTTCAACCAAAATAATCAAAGACTTATCAGCGTCGCGGCCCTTTATCTTAAATACCTTTGCAACTGCACGGTTATTAGTAGCATCACAACCTATACCCCATATAGTATCCGTGGGATACAATATTGTACCTCCTTTTTTCAGGACTCTCAGTACTTCGCTAAAATCAAAATCTGATACTAACTTGTTCATTTTTTATTTTTAATAACTAAATCTTAAAAACTATATTATTCAAAATGTGACTTAATATTAGCCTATGAGATTTACGTAAAACACAATTATTAGCAAAATTAAAAAAATATAAAATTACTTGGTATAATATATTATCATTATTTGCTGATTAATTTTCCTGCGGAAATTTCCCAAGTGATAGAAGCAAGCATAAAATAACTTTTCAAAGTAATTATTTTTTTAAAAAGATATAAATTTAATAACTAAGTTTGCTGAAAATTTCCATACATAATTAATATCATGACTACAGGAAGCTTTCCAAATCTATCAAGAAAAACTATTCATACCTGGATTTACTTTGTTTGTTTGTGTTTACTTGCTACTTCACTAACAACATCAAGGTTTATGATAAGCGTAAGCCAAATATTGTTATTAATTAACTGGCTTGCAGAAGGCGATTTTAAAAATAAATACAAAAAATTTATAAGCAATAAACCGGCTATTGCTTTTATTTTAATATATGGAATTTATGTTGTCGGGTTGTTATGGACTGAGGACCTTAGTTACGGGATTAACTTTGATTTAAAAATAAAATTGCCAATACTGCTTCTCACAATAGTTATTTCCACTTCACCATCACTCGATTTAAAAAAGGTAAGAATAATTTTATATGTGTTTATTGCCGCTGTACTTGCTGTATCAATTATTAGCTATTTAACATATCTGATTACCGATCCTATAAGGTATCGTGATATGTTAACTATTTTATCGCATTTAGACTATAGCATAATGTTAGTATTTGCGATATTTTTATTACCGGCCTTAACTTTGCAAACTACAAAAAACAAATACTGGATTGCTTTATCTTTTATACTATCCGCATGGATGTTGCTCTTCCTTGTTTTGCTGCGTTCATTAACAGGAGTGGCTTCATTTGCAGGGGTCTTAACATTTCTGTTATTGGTGTTTGTTGTAAAAAATAAAAGCATGGTTTTACGAACCGCTGTTATTTCATTGTTTGTTGTATCAATTGCTTTCACTGTTGGACTTATGGTATATATGTACAATATGACAAACCGTGAAGTTGAAAAAGATTTTTCAAAATTAGGGCAATACACAAAGTATGGAAATTATTACTATCATGATACTACAAATCTTATCAGGGAAAACGGCCATTTAGTATTTATATATGTTGCTGAAGAAGAGCTTGAGGAGGCCTGGAACAACAGAAGCGACATTTTATACTTTGATAAAGACAAGTCAAGCCACAGGTTAAAGCACACCTTGTTAAGATATATGGCTTCAAAAGGCTATAAAAAAGATAAAGAACACCTTGATAAACTCAGCGACAGAGAAATAAAAGCCATCGAAAGGGGAATTACAAATCACTACTATTTAAAATGGCCCGGGATATTTGTCAGGGTTCATCAAACAATGATGGGGATATATATATATCGTGTAAGTGACAATCCAATGTGGAGCACATTAACTCAAAGGATAGAATTATGGCAAGCTGCTTTTGATGCTTTTAAGAAAAAACCGGTTATAGGCTGGGGAACCGGAGATGTTTTTATTGCAATGGTTTACGGTTTTGAAAAAAACGATTCTTATATGCTAAGGTTAAGGCAAGCTGATGGAGTTACTCCAAATATTTTGAAGCCACACAACCAGTATTTATTACTATTAATGACTCATGGCATTATAGGCTTAGCATTGTTTCTGGGCTTGTATATTTATACAGTAAAGAAAACCAATGCATATAAAATCCTGCATTTTAAAATGTTTCTAATAATTTTAGCAATAAACCTTTTTGCAAACAACCAACTTGAAGGGCAAATAGGACAATCAATATTTGTATTTTTTACGCTGTTTTTCTGTTTTATATATCCCCAAAAAGAGTCACTTGATAATAGTAGTACACAAAATAAAATACCGAATAAATAATAAGCTATTTACCTGGTACAATAACTTTTAAGGATAGCGGGTTCACTTTAATATTCATTTCTTTACCCGGGAAAAAATAATCGCCATCAATATGGCCGGGAAAATCGTCGCTCTGTTTAATTTCAATTGATTTCGCTTTTATGTACTTAACAGCTGATGTTTTATGAAGCAAGCCTGTCATCAACATAAAGCCAATATACAAGGCATTAAGCCAGGTGACTTTTTTCATTACACAAATATCAGCCAGGCTGTCGTCAATTTTTGCATTTGGTGCAATTACAGCACCGTTGCCGTATTGTGAAGAATTCGCCACCGTAATCAAAAATGCATTAGTTTTTAGCTCTTTATCGTCATATATTATTTGGTATAATGCATTTTTATAATTTGGAAAAACTTTTAAAATGCATTTGAGGTATGAAAAAAAACCCCGTTTAGAAGACAATGCAAATTCATAAGCAATTTTTGCGTCAAAACCAAGGCCTGCAAGGTTACAGCATAATTTATCGTTTACAGTTAGTGTGTCAATACTGATAGTATTATTCTCATTAATAATTTTTACTGCTTTTTTATAATTCCGCGGGATTTTCAGGTGCCTGGCAAAACCATTTCCTGAACCAGTTGGAATTATTCCCAATGCAACATTGCTATTTACCAAAACATCAGCAACTTCATTTATTGAGCCATCTCCACCTGCAACAACTATCGTGTCTTTGTTTTCATTGATGGCTTTTAAAGCCAGGTCTTTGCCATGTCCTTTATACTTTGTAAAAGCAATTTCCGCATCAATAAAAGCATGGCCGGTATATGACTTTATGATACCAGGCAATTTATCTTTATTCTTCGTGCCTGATACCGTATTTATAATAAACAGAATACTTCTTTTATCTTGCTTAACGCTCAACATGCATTTGGTTTTTTATTAGCCTGTTTGTATAATGCTGAACAAAGGCTTTAAGATAGTTAAGAGTTTCAATATGCTCATCATCTACATCATTTACCAGGTTATGCTCAAGAAATAAGTCATTCTTATGATTATACAGTGATACCATTTTTTCACCATCAAAGTGCAATAAATACTTATCATCAATAATTTGATAAATGTTTTCCAGGTATGTTACCGCTGCCCTTTTAGCTGTTGTATCAAACAAACTGTTGCCAAGAGAAATAAACTTATTATCATAGTTCAAATAATCAAGAACAGTAGGCATAATGTCAATATGAGATGCCGGCAATTCCGTATTGACGACATCCCAGTTGTGGTTGTTTTTATAAAATAATACAGGTATTTCATATACGCCTCTCTGATTCCTGTTTTCAGGATAAAGTAGCTGGCCTGTATGGTCGGAAGTGATAACAAACAAAGTATTATCAAACCACGGCATTTTTTCAGCAGTTTCAAAAAACCTTTTAAGAGAAAAATCAGCATACCTAACACCCTGGTGTATTTGAAGAGGGCCATGCGGAAACACATCTTCATATCTTTCGGGAATAACATAAGGGTGGTGTGAAGATAATGTAAATATTGTAGCAAAGAACGGCATTTCAGTTTCATTAATCACTTGTGCAGAATACTGGAGAAACTCCTCATCAAATATTCCCCAATGGCCGTCGTAATGCTCATCATTGCCATACTCGGTCCTGCCGTGATATTCGTCAAACTCTGCCATAGAAGCAAAACAGTCAAAACTCATAGTACCATTAGTGCCTCCATGCATAAACATTGTTTTATAACCTTTACTGTTAAGCTCAGTTGCAAGGGTGTGAATGGAGTTAGCAGCATAAGATGAAAGCACATAATTTCTGTCCATTAAATGAGGAATCGAAGCTATTATTGCAGGTATTGCATCAATAGAGCGCCTTCCATTAGCGTATGAGTTGTTAAACACCAGGCTGTTTTCTGAGATAATCAGAGAGTCAAGAAATGGAGTATATCCTTTGTAGTTTGGGAAGTCTGTATCTTTGTTTAAAGCGGCAATATATTCTTTAGAGAATCCCTCTAATATAACAATTACCACATTTTCATTTTTAAAACTTCCTCTATCAAATTTCTTATAAGGTGATAGTATGCTATCCAACTTATGATCGCAAAAATAATTATACGGGCTAAGGCCTGCTTGCCCATACGTTCTCATAATATTAAAAGGAGTATTAAGAATCAGTGCCGAATACCTTGCCCCCATGTATGAACCTGCTGTTACAATATTAATTGGCCGCAGCTGAAGCCCTCCCCTTACACCAATAATAATAACAGATGAAAAAACGAGGAACCAAGCCAGGTGCTTTAAGTTGTAAACAGAAAATACCGGGCGTAATGAGCTGCTTATGCCGCTTAAACTAATACTTCCATAATGTTTTATCATCAGCCACACAAGCATTGCGCTAATAAAAAATACCTGCCAAAAATCCTTAATATACTGCACAAGCATATTTGTAAAATCATCACCGGTTTGAACATAGCTAAAGATTTCAGCATTGCTGCGCATTGTGTTGTAGTTAAAATAATAAATATCAATGCAGTTAATAAAAATCAGGGCAGAATTTACTATAATAAAATACCATGCTGCTATTTGTTGCACTATATGATGGTTTTTTATGCGGAAAGGAAATGTGTTTAATATGATATATAAGCTATTTGCAAATAGAATTATGGACAGGTCAAAGCGCATCCCATAAAATAATATTTTTAGTAATTCACCAAATGACAAATTCCCGAAATAATCAACATTATAAAAGAAAAAAAACAGCCTCATTAGGCAGAATAAAAGCAAGAGCAGCAAAAGCCTTTTTATCATTACAAAATATTGGCCTTCCTTAAAAGAAGCTACTATACCCTTAAAAATTGACATCCTTTATAAATTTCTTTTTTACTTAAGCAATTATTTCAGGTCAGGGCACAAAATTAATAAAACATAAAAACATTATTACTGCTTATTATGCTTTTCCCAAAGTTTGATTTGTTTTAAAAACTGGTAGTAAGAAGATAAAACCGACAGGAAAAGGCCTGCCTTGCCCAACAGTATTCCTCGCTTCAGGATAAATTTATTAAAAAATTCCCACTGTGGCCTTATTAAAATGTATAGAATACTTCTTTTCTTTCCCTTCCTGAATTTGTTTTCAGCATCGAGGGTAGTATATGAGTTAATTTTGTTTATATAATGATGAATATCGCGATAAGTATAATGGATTAACTCGTTTTTCAATGATTTTATTGGTTCGTCAACTTTTACAGTTTCATGAACAAGGCCTGAGTATCTGTATTTTTGTCGGAATAGCCGTAATGTATAGTCGGGATACCAGCCACAATATTTTATCCACTTTCCTAAAAAATAGTTTTTTCTTGGTATTTTAAATGCTTGTGCATTACTGTTTTTTACCGATAAAATAATTTCATCTTTTAATGGTTCTGTAACTCGTTCATCAGCATCAACAACCAAGATCCATTCCGATTTAGCTTTTTCCAGCCCATAGTTTCTCTGGCTGGAAAAGTCGTCAAATTTTCGTTGAAAAACAAGATCAGTGTATTGCTTAGCAATGTTTAGTGTATTGTCCTTGCTATATGAGTCAATAACAATAATCTCATCAGCCCATGTAAGTCCTTTAAGACATTCCTCAATATTTTCTTCTTCGTTGTATGTAATAATTAAAACCGAGATTGAACTCATTATTGTTTATGTTGAAATTGTTGCATAATTAGATTTTTCAATGGCCGCTAACCGGAAAATATTTTGATTGTACAAAACTAAGAAATAATATCAATATTAGTTTTGGGGACCAAGCATTTTGATAATATTGTCATTAGTAATGGAGCAAAGCGAAGTGAGAGATCCGGTGGATGAGCCGTAGAGACGAGCCTCCTGGCACGTCTCCCCCAGAGAAAAAAGCCTATCCATGCAGAGACGTGCCTGCCTGGCACGTCTGTTTTCAGATGCTATTATATGATTTTTCTATATTAACTTTTTGTCTTGCCACAATATTACTTCTACTTTTTCCTTGATGAAAAAGTAGCAAAAAATCAAGGCTGCGGACTTTTACCGACGAGCCTAAGCTCACTTCGCTGAAAAATTTGCAAGGCCTCGCAAATTATTATTAACAAGCCTATAAATCTTCGTTGCTTGCGAGTCTCAAATTTTTCAAACAGCTTCGTTTCGCTAATGCTCGTTATCGGTAAAACTCCGAAGGCCATCACCAATGCTC
>PWND01000016.1 GCA_003557965.1 Bacteroidales bacterium
CGGCCGGAGTCGCACCGGTTAACAAGCACCTGTGTTTTATAAACATGCAAACCCTCCGGGTTTGAGGTTTGATAAATTTCCTGATTTCCGGATGAGTTTTTCATTAATTTTATAACGCTCTATTATTCTTTGGTTTACACATTTTGTTTTTGCAAAGCAGATGTCCTAGCCGGAAAACAGGAAAAAGATCCGTTTAAATCAGTTTAATCCGTAAAATCCGTGTTCCAAATATTAAATAGCACACGGAGGCTTTGACTTTTTTCTGCAGAGGTGACGTAGATTAGGCTGATAATTACTGACTTTATAGCGCATAATTAAATCATTGACGATAGTATTACATAAAGATATAACTGAAAAAATCTAAAAGTACTTTCACAAATTCGGGTAATCATAAAATGTTTTTTATATTTTTGCGGAAAATTATTTCAAAAAAAAAATTAACTATGGGAAAAGGAGATAAAAAAACGCGCAGAGGAAAAATGATAATGGGCTCTTATGGTAAAGTCCGTCCGCAAAAGAAAGCAAAAAACATTGCTAAACCGAAAGCTAAAGCCGAAAAGAAAGCTTAGGCTAATTGTTGCTTATTTACAATTTTAATGAAAGTTTTACCTCTTTCTTCAAAGTTTTTAAAGCTGTCGTAACTTGCAGCAGCAGGGGAGAGGAGGCATATTTCGTTTTTTAAGGTTACTTCTTTTGCTTTTTCAATTGCATCACTAAAATCGCCGGGCAGGAAGCAATTAAATTTTTCTGTACCCGGTTTTTTCATGAAACTATTATACATTCTTGTCCCGGCTTCGCCAATAAAAACAAGATTGTTTACATTGCTTTTCATTATAATGTAGTCAATCAATTCATTATAAAGTACACCCCTGTCAAATCCTCCAAGAATAAGTGTTTTTGTGCCTGGGAACGCTTCCAGGGCTGCGATTGTAGCTTCAGGTATAGTTGATATTGAGTCATTAATAAAAACAGCGCCATTATAAGTGCCGACATGCTCTAACCTGTGAGGTAAACCTTGAAATTCAGACACACCTGAACTGATTGCTTCCGGGCTTGCTCCCGCAATGTAAGCGGCAGCAGCAGCAGCCTGAATGTTCAGCAAATTGTGTTTTCCGGGTAGATTATGTTGATTACATAAGCCTGTTAATGCCGTTTTTTCACCTTTAATACTTATATGCAAATTGCCGTCTTTGCATGCGCAATATGAGCTTTTTTCAGCCTCTTCATTTAAATGAACCTTGGTTGCTTTACCAAAATACTTGTTTGGCATGGAAAAAATTGCATCATTTTGAAAATTAACTATCAAAAAATCCTTTTCTGATTGATTCCGGGCAATATTGAACTTTGCAGCCTTGTATTCAAAATAATTATTATAATGATCAAGATGCTCCATGTAAATATTCAGCATTATTGAAATATGTGGCGATACATTTATTCGCTCCAACTGGTGGCTGCTCAATTCATAAACAATCTTTGTGTCTTTTTTGATTTCCTGAATATAACTAAATGGAGGAACTCCTATATTGCCCGCCAAAAGAGCATCTATACCCGCATTTCTCAGTATTTGTAGTAGTAAGCTGGAGGTTGTGCTTTTACCCTTTGTACCCGTAATACCTATAATATTATTTTTAAAAAGTGAAATAAAAATCTCACTTTGAGAACTTACTTTTTTCAGGCCTGCAACTCCATCCAAAACCTTATATGATATACCGGGGCTTTTTATTATCAAGTCATACTCATTTGCATTGTCCAGGTAATTACTGCCATAATAAAGTTTTAAATTTTTGTCAGCTTGGAAGTTGTTGAATTCTCCGGGAAGGCTTTTTTTTGCATCAGCTACAGATAAAGCTTTGCCGGGCAAAATATTACGGATAGTTTCGTATGTTGATTTGCCTTCAAGCCCAAAGCCAAGGATTAATACTTTTTTCTCTGCAATATAATCAACTAATTTTTTCATATTCTTAATCCCGAAATGTTTGATTTTACCAAATCAGCTAAATCAGCCGACAGAAAGTGCTCATCATTAAATACGGATAACAATGAATTTACGCCTGTTGTACTTTGTAAATGTTTGGTTGATAGTTTTTTATATCTGTTTAGAAGATAGGGCAATTTATTCTCTGCTTTTTCTATTACACAGGCAACAGCGGCATTAACTTCATCAATAGTGCCCACACATTCAAATGGTTTTTCTTCAGCAAATCCGCATAGCTGGTCGAAGTATGAGGTTAAATCTGTTTTATCATACAGGTTTTCCCCAAAAATTTCAATTAACTGCTCACTGCTTAAAAACGGGGATAAAATGATATATGTAAAGAGGCATTTGGGGCAGTTACAGCACCATGTGTCTTTTTTGCTTCCTGCATTACAACTTTTAAATACATTATGGTACTTGTAATATTTTGCAAACAAACCACCTATTTGAAGTTCATTTAATGGCCTTAGCAAGCTAAAATAGTTTACTGATGGGGAGATAAATTTTGTATAGTATTCACGAAAATCTTTTTCAAACTCAAAAGATTTTGAGTATTGATGATTTATTTCTGTACCGGGAATTGATGCCTCATTAGCGCTGGATTCATTTGATAATGTAATGTTTCCCTTTCCCGCAACAATAGCAGCAAAGCTGCTGACAAATGCTAATAATGCTGAAAACGGTGTATGTCCGTTAAGAAAGCCTTCTTCATTTAGCTTAATAATTGAAGGATCAAGTTTTCGGCTAATTTCAAAAACCTCGGAAGAATTAAACCCGCCTGCTTTTAACACACTTCTTGTAGCTTCTCTTTGGTTAACAACAAGTGCTGTTGTATTTGCAAAATCTGATTTCAAAAGCTCTATGCTGACAGCAGAATCTTTTCCGCCGCCTACAGGAATTATATAGGAGTTGCTGAGTTCAGGATGCCGGCATAAAGAAGTATTATCAGCATCGCTTTCATATTCAAAAATTAATAAATCATCTTTGTTCGTATTTATGTTGTTGGTGTGAAAAAACTCTCCCAATCCCAGGAAAAAGAGTTTTTTCCAGAACATTTCCTGCTCCTTGTTTAATTTGTATGGTTTAATAAGAATTTTGGGCGAACAACATGCTTTCCAGTAACTAATCATCTCAACCATGCCAATATTAAAAATGGCATTACTGATAGTTTCTTCTGACAATTTTTCATATATGTTTTCATGTGGTAAAAAAAAAGATAATGTGGGCTTAAAATCGGTTTTATTTACCAGTGTGAAGTAAAATTGTACATCTATCCTGTTGTTTAAACGGGAGTAATCAAAACCTTCATAAATGAATAAAGGATAATCATTCCTTAAACGGGTAAATTTTTCATTGCTTTTATTATCCATTTGAACAATGGTATTGTTTTTGTTGTTCACTGTATGAAAAAGTTGTTCAAAAGTAACAAATAATAGCTAAATAATTTGGCAGACATATTTAAGTTTTATTAATTTTATACATTATGGCAAAAAAGTTTATTGAACCAACACAAGGCAGATTGCTTTTAAGTGAGCCGGCATTACGGGATTATTATTTTGCCCGTAGTGTGGTATTGCTTGTTGAGCACTCTGAAACTGAAGGTACGGTTGGCTTAATACTTAATAAGCCCATACACATGAAGCTTAATGAAGTTGCCAAGGATTTCCCAAATGTAGATTACCCGATATATCTTGGTGGCCCGGTTCATCCCGAAAGGTTGTTTTATCTGCATACTATAGGAGAAGCTATACCCGGAAGTATCAAGGTTTTTAATGACGTTTACTGGGGTGGTGATATTACCCGCCTTATTGAGTTAATAGAACTAAACCAGGTTGATAAATCACAGGTTAGGTTTTTTATAGGTTATTCAGGTTGGAATCCCGGACAACTTAATAACGAATTGTCAGAAAAATCATGGATAGTTTCCTCTACAAATAAAAGGAGCATTATGGGTGCTCACCCGGAAAAGCTATGGAGCAAGCTTATTAAGCAGATGGGAAGTGATTATGCAATTTGGGCAAATTTTCCACCAGACCCTGTTTTAAATTAAGCATTCCTCTTTTCCTGAGTTCATGATGAATTTTTCATTAATTTCATAATTCCCTGTTATTCTTTGGTTTTACGTATTTTGTTTTTGCAAAGCGCTGTCCTGCCTGGAAAACAGGAAAACTTTTGTTAATGAATTTCCCAGAGATTTATCCGACTGACTTTTTAAACCATATAAGATATATAAGGACATATAAGGTTCGGGTTTTTATTTCTGTTGATGTTAATAGAAAATTCTCATATGACCTTATATGCCTTATATGGTAAATAAAAAAGTACACCTATATTTCTAACTGCTTCCACTTTCCCCTGTATAAGAATATTGCAGAAAACAGGCCAATCAACATAAAATAGATAATTTCTGATAGCCATGTTACCGGTGTACTTCCGTTAAAAACTACAGCTATCAAATATGCAGTTATTAAGTATAAGAAAATACATACAATCTCTATTCTTAATGCTGTCATTGTTTTTCCTGTACCACTTAGAGCACTGAAGAATATCATTGCTGCTGAAAATACTAAAAGCGCTCCACAAACTACATAAATCAATGGTATGGTTTCATTTATAACTTCTTTTTCATTAGTATAAAGCGAAACGATTGTTTCTGTGCCAATAATTGGAATAATTATTATAGCAATGCTGCACAGCAGAGCAATTACAACAACCTTTTTCACCAGTGGTATTACCATATCAGCCTTTCCCTCACCGATAGTATTACTTACAAGTGTATTTACCGAAACACTTAAGCCCCAAACCGGGATCATTAAAAGCATATAAATACTCCTGGCAATATTTGAAGCTGCCAAAGGTATTTCTCCTTTTTTTTCTATTATCAGAAAAAAAACAAACCATGCAGAAAATGAGAAAAAATATTGAAACATAACCGGCAGTGATATCCTGAGTAGTTTGTTTGAAATGGCTTTGCTCATCTTCTTATTTGATAGCAGGTGATACCTTTTATGTGTTTTTTGATAAGCACTGTAAGAGATATAAAAAATAAATGCGGCTGCTTCTGCAATATTTGTTGCCAATGCGGCTCCTTCTATTCCCATTTGCGGCAGGCCAAAGTTGCCGAATATTAAGCCATAATCCATTATTATATTTACAGCAGCCATTACAATAGTGCTTAAAGAAACAACCGTAGTTTTTACTGTGCCAATATATAAAGCGTTAAAGGATAGCACGAGGAAGCTAAAGAACAAGCCGTATTTTCTAATATCAAGAAAACGGATACTTTCCAAAAGAACAGCCTGAGAGTCAATAAAAGAACTTAACAGCCCTGATGCCATGTACTTGACTAACAAGAAGCAAATAAAGGCTATGATTAGCATAATAATGAGGGCATGGAAGAAAACTCTTCCTATTTGCTTAAAGTCATTTTCGCCGTTTCTTCTGCCAATAACGATCTGCACACCAACTGAAAACCCTGTGCCCAGCATAACAAGGCATAAAAAGAATAATCCGCCTATAGCGGCAGCTCCAAGAGTAATTGCACCAAGCTGGCCCAAAAATGCAGTGTCAATTACCAGCATGATATTTTGTGCTACCAATCCGATAATTATCGGGTAGGCTATACGCCAAATGCCACTATATGTTTTTTTGTCTGCTTCCAACCCCGGTTTCTATTTGCTTATTAGAAAAAAGTTTAAAATTATTCTATGTACAGTACCAGGCCTTTTAAATATGACCCTTCAGGGTGAAACGCATTGATTGGATGGTCGGCAGGCTGAGTTAACTGATGAATTATACGGGCTTTCCTTTTTGCTGATATAGCTGCTGATATCACAGTTGACCTGAATAAATTCATATCAACCACCTGCGAACAACTGAATGTAAATAAAAGTCCACCGGAATTGATTTTAGATATTGCTTTTGCATTTAACCTTTTATAACCCTGAACAGCATTATGTTTTACTTTTACATGCTTGGCAAAAGCCGGTGGGTCTAAAATTATTATGTCATAACTATCAGTTGTTTCTTGCAGGAATTCAAGAGTGTCAGCAGTTATGCTTTCGTGATTTTTGGCAGATGGAAAATTCAAAACAATATTACTATTTGCCATTTCAATTGCACTTTTTGAGCTGTCAACAGAATAAACATGCTTAGCACCTGCTTTAACAGCATAAACAGAAAAGCCACCGGAATAGCAATATGTATTTAAAACAGTTTTATCTTTAACGTATTCGCCCAGGAGCGCCCTGTTTTCTCTTTGATCAATAAAAAAACCGGTTTTTTGTCCGTTGATAAAGTCAATAATAAACCTATGCCCGTATTCCTGGACTTCAATATTTTCAACTTTAACACCAAATAAAAAGCCGTCAGTTTCATTATTTATGGCATATTCTTTAGGCAGGGTTTGCCCGCTTTTGTTGTAGATACTTAATACACTACTGCCATATAGTTTTTGCAATGCTTTAGCTATGTTGTTAATATTTTTATGCATGCCTATGCTGTGGCATTGAATAACAACATGCTTGTTATAGTAATCAATAATTAAGCCTGGCAGGTTATCACCTTCTCCATGTACCAACCTGTAAACGGTAGTTTTGATATTGTTTTCAAGTCCGATTTTTTGCCTAGATCGGAAGA